>CAMWUJ010000076.1 GCA_947177405.1 uncultured Porphyromonadaceae bacterium
CTCTCCCGATTGTCAAACCTTTAATTCAAACGACGATGAAAGAATATATCTGCTACACAAAACAAGGTCATTGGACTTTCTACGCCGACAACGACATCGAGGCTATGCGACTTGCATTATTCTACTGTTGGCGCGACAACGAGGACTTCGATAGAGTGGAACTCGGAAAATACTCTCACACATACACACTCCGCATCTGTCAGATTGATAAAAACAACTCAATACAAACCCTTTAATCCCCGAAACAATGAATCCGAATTACGAAATGCCTTACTCATTCATCTTCACTGATGAAGAACTCTGCGACCTCTGGAGCTACTACCGTCGCATCTCTCAGATAATCCGTTGCGTCGAGGAACGCCACAGCATCGTCATCACCGACGCGGAAGTACACGCCGGGGCGCACTTCCGCGCCCGCGCCCTTCTCGCCGAGGCTCAACGCCGCGAGTCGATGCAGGGCAACGCCCTCATGCCGAGTTTGGAGCAATAGCCTCCAATCTCTTACACCGTCAAGCGGTTGCTAAGCCACCAAGAGACGGCTATTTGTCAGAAGTATCTATTGGCACGTTTTTTGCTGTCTTATAATATTGAGCATGAAGCACATCAATTCAGCTTTATGAGTTGATAGGAATACCGACCGAATTCGGATAATTTAATTTTTTGCATATGAATATCTTTACAAAAAACATTAATGGGTCTTCCAGTATATCCCCTAAACCAAAAGCTGGAAATGGAAGTTGTTGGAGAGAATTTTGGGAAAAAAGGACAGGACACATAATTAATCCGTTTGCCCTATATATTTGTCCAGGGTGTGGAGATAATGTTTACGGCAAAGACGTGTTTGGATGTCATGTCAAAAAAATAGGATGTCAAGATGACAGCTGGTATATAGTGCCCATGTGCCAAAAATGTAATAACAAACACGATCAGGTATTTTATATTGATGAGAATCTCTTGACTCCTGTAAACGATTAAATTTTTCTGACTCCTTCTCGTATTCATGCTCAACGAGAAGGAGTCATATTATATAGTAAATAATGCTGCGAAGTCGGTCTGCTTTCTGGTATATATCTCTTTATGCCCCTTACCTTTATAACATCATTAGAAGGTGTAGGCTTTCAAGATATTGCGGTCAACGTCTTTAAGACTTTTCAGCAAGATGCTTTTGTTCACTACTCAGGTTTTGAAGGTATAGGAGAGTCTCCCTAATAGGAAAGAGTCCTTGTAATATTTAGCGTATAGGGAGCTAAATATTCGGAGGTCTTCGCTGAGCAATGCATCAGCCTGCGCCTCGGTCAATTGCACATCTCGCTGAGATTAAACGCTGGGAGTCGTTGAAGGGCAAGGCCCTCATGCCGAGATTGGAGCAATAGCCTCCAATCTCTCTTTCATCGAGTGGTTGACCTTTGGAGTTGACCGCTCTTGCTGATTATCGGTAATGATTTTTCAGCGGAATCCAGAGCCTTCCCTTTCGTAAAAGTCTGTCAGCGGAAATCGGGGTCAGGTAATGCGGAACTTTTTGCTGAATGCTCCTATTTGACAGTCTATAAACAGCACCGGCTCCGTAGTCGGTCAGCGGGATTGCCCTGATTTTATTTGCAGCACTCTCCGGCTGTGGTGGTTCCATATCCCACGCTCCGCAGTAGCCCTTCGGGTGTCGGGTAGCGGTAACTCCTATATATAGTGTATCGGAATCGCGCCTGTCGCTCTGACCGCCCTTCGACGGTCAGCGTCGCCCTCTGACATTATCCTTCGTTGATTTCAGCGGTATGCGTTGGACTCCTTCGCAGTCCGAGCCTTGATAGCGGAATGGGTCTGCCTCGCGTGAACAGCCTTGCAGTTTATGGTGTCGCAGTCTGACTGCTTGAGGTCAAGCCACAACGACACGCCACGATGCACTTGCCATAATTGTAAGCACCGACTGACGGCTCCCTGCATTGACCCTCGCGGTCTCTCGTTCCGAAACGGACGCTCCGCTCATTTCTTGGGTTCTTCTGACTCTTGGGTTGAGTTCTCGGCAGCTCATTTTCATTTCTCGGTGCCATTGGCTCATTTAGTTTTCCTTCACAAAGTTAGCACAGGCGGTAGCCATTGCAAGGTTATATGGAACGATCTGCCATTCTCGCTGCGCTTCCGAGGACGCACCCCGACCTTGCCTTAGTCTCCCTATTGCCTATGCTTTGATTTGTTCGTAAAACTTAAAAAATGAACCAAATGTCAAACCCTCAAAATCTTACGAAAATGAGACTACAATTCGGAGAACTCAACATCACTCCAAGAGTCGAAGAACGACTCCAAGAACTGGACTACACTGTTCAGGAACTTCAAGAGGCTATCGCCGACCACAAGAGCCCCTGCGACGGAGAGCCGTCGGTCTATGTCGGTACTTACGGCAAGTACAACGATGGCTCGCTCTGCGGTCTGTGGATCGACCTCAGCAGCTTCAACGACTACGACGAGTTTATCAACTTCTGCAAGGCTATCCACGCCGATGAGAAAGACCCGGAGTTGATGGCTCAGGACTACGAGGGATTCCCTCGCCAGTGGCACAACGAGGGATTTATGTCGGAGGACGACTTCGACAATATCCTCGAATACTCGGATATGTGCGACAAGCACGGCTCCGATGCAGTCGATGACTATATGGAGTTTCACGATACACTCGACAACTTCGAGGAAGCCTACTGCGGAGAGTGGGATAGCGAAGAAGACTTCGCCCGGCACATCGTCGAAGAATGCTACAATCTTGAAAAGATGATGGGCAATCTCGCTAACTACTTTGACTATGAAGCCTTCGCACGCGAGTTGTTCATGTATGACTATCAGATGGGAGCGAACAATAACGTATTCCGCGTCCTCTGACCCTCAGACCCCTCAACATCAAGGGCTTTTTCGAAAGGAAAGGCTCTTATCTTTGTTGATTATTTACATTATACGCGATATGACAATGTAAGATGTAGTATAAATTCGTTTCTCGTTCACCGCCACTTCCATTGGGTACAAGGCAAGGCACATACTCTTTGGTAAAATATACCTGCTTCCCTCTTACGTAAGAAATTACCACCTCTATAGCTTCTCGTAAAGTAAGATATGGCTGTGCATATCTTAAACAATTTCGTAAATGAAGATTAACCTCCCCGCAAGTAATATGTCGTTTCCCATCAATCCCTTTTATGATTTTCAAAAATTCGAGAATGTCACAACATATGACTTCATGTGTGGTTAAAGATTTGAATTGAATACCAGTAGGTAATAATATTTTATATTTATCTCTGACAGGTTCTGTCAAGCAATGAGGATTTTCACATAGATAATATCTTTCATTTTCCTGTGCTCCTGAATTTCTATGAGCATAATTTATTGAAGGATAATATGATTTATGTTCACGTGCATAATCTGGGAATGGTATATTTCCATCTACACCATTTAATCGTTCCATACACTTGCAGAAATATTCTGCTCTTTCCTCTGGATATAATGTTGTATCTAATGAAAGTCCTGCCATAGCGCAAAGTTACAAAAATTTCCTGAATTTTCCTGTCTTTTCCACCCCTTATATATAGCGGTAACTTCGTGTTATCAAATCGTTACCACATGGCAAAAACCGCATATAACATCTCGCTCAAAGGCTACGTCGGAGGCTACGACTTCGACCGCTTCTGCATTATTACAATTCGAAAATAGCGTTCATCTTCATTGACCCTCCCGGTTGGGGCGAATGTCGGCTCCTACAATCCTCACTCCGTACTCCGTTTGCTCCCTACATCCTTCCAAGTCCGAGCATCGCTGCTCTCGGCTACACAAGTTCCGCTGAGAATAGCGACCGCTTCGGCTGTCGGGTCGATAGATTGCGTTCTCCGTCTGCATTACGCTTTACGCCGCCACCCCTCCTTTGTCGGGGGGGGGCTCGCTCCATTCCGCCTATGGTTACAAACTATCTTTGAAGGCTGCACATGTTCCGCTGTCAACCCGACACCTCCGCTTGCCATTCTTTCTCCGCGATGCTACGAAAGCGCTAAAGCGATGACCGACCCGTAAGGACAGGCAGCTGCACTCCGTTCTCCAATCGGAGCAGAGCCGACATTCGCCACCATCCTCCCACCCAGTAGAGGACTGATGAACGCACGGACTCTCGCATGTGGCACTCGCATTATTTTTCGCCGAGGGCAAGAATGAAGTCGGCTGATGTTTCGACCCCTCCCGGAATGTGGCTCGCATTGTCGTTTGACCACTCATTCCGTCAGTCGCTTGCAGCCCCAGTCATCGCCAACTCCGAGCATTTTTGGTCGTGGGTCGTGCCTCCCTACGACTAAAAACCGCTGCGGCTGCCGGCACAAAGATTGTCGCGCTCCATTTCACTACGGCTACAAACTTCTCATACTCGCTGCTACAACGCTCTATCCCGACACCGTGACGAAGGAGCGGTGTCGGGCGCATCTCCACATCGGTAAGTCCGGCAACCTACGCTTGCTTTTCCGAGCCGTCAATGCCGGTCTGCTTCGCTCCTTTCTCCATTTCACGCAGTGCATTTTCGGCTACACTCGGCATAGTCAAGCGAGCTTGCCTCTGCTCTCGTTTGCACGAAAATTCGCACGGACTCCATACATAAGCCACGTTCCTCCCACCCATAGAGGTTGCAGCCGACTTCATTCCACGCCCCCGGCAATGACCCCAACCCCGCGCCCCGATGAACGCTCGGCAATCCTCGCCTACACTTCGGCAGGAGTGCGACCATTTCACTTACTCCGAGCAGCCTGCGGCTCACGGCACGGAGGGGTCGGCTCATAGTCTGAGGCAAGCCCACGACAAAGAGCCTGTCGCTCCACAAGTTACACGACACCCCTCTGTGCTGTTTGCTCCGAGTGCGCTCCATTCGTTCTTGCTACGCAAGCGGCAAGCCGATAACGCCCTCCACGCCTACGCTCCGGCGGTATCGCTCGACTGCCCATCGCCACATTGAACCCCTCGCTTTGATTGAAATCTGCATCGAGGGCAAAAGCGGTGCTGTCGTGATTGTCAATTTTCCACCAATGGAAATTTAACCCTCACGGCAGTCATTCTACCGCACATCGCTCTGCATATTCCGCTAAAAATAAGGGTGAGAGTCGAAATGATAACGAGGGCGGTGGGGGGTGTCTGAAGCCACTACGGGGGCAAGCCCCCGTGACCCCCAACTGGCTCATTCTTCGCCATTTAATATTCGCAAGCCACTACAAACTTCAAAAAAGTTTACAGCGGTTCCCCTGCGAATATCATTGTATAACTTACTGTTATACAGAAATGTTATTTTGTGATATACATTCTCGGTGAAATGTTATTCACAAAATTCTCGGCTTTTTCTATATTTTGATTTTTACGATATTTCTGGAAATGCAATTACGCAAAAAATCCGACCGACATCAGTTTATAATGGTGTCGGTCGGAAATAGACTTTCAATTGCATTATTTGATGTTAAGTCCTGCATTTTTGCAAGCGTAGAAGAATGTAGCAAGACTTATACGACGAGTGGAAAGGAGTAGATTATTGAATTTGCGGTCACATTCCACTGCATTGTATCCGCTATTTTGAGAACTGCAAAGATGGAACCATTGCCGCCCACCTTCTCCAAGATTGGACAGAGCGGCACCAATCTTCATCCAGTCATCGTAGGAAGCAGTCAAGTCAATATGAAAATGTTCTATCTCTCTACATAGACGTGCCACTTTCCCGTCTTCATCTTCTCCATTTGAAGTGTAATCAAAACGAGGGCGTACAGGCTTAGGCTCCCGATAGACACCTGCAAATGGTTTCGCATTAAGATTGATATACTGGTGCAGGTCGTAGCTCTGACACCGTAATCGGCACACATCGCCACAAGCTCGGTCAATGTTTATGCTCATATCCTGAAATTCTCGAACTAACTTCTCGAATTGAGCCTTATGGCGATTGGGATATTTCAGGGGAATTATCAGGAAATATCCGTTACCACTTACCGAGTGAGCTGCATACATCACTTCCTCGATATGTCGGAGTACATCATCTATCAGTGAACCGAAATTCTCTATGTGCAAATTATCCTTGCGGTCAATATCAACGCATATCAGACCGCTATGCTTAACTAGGTTTTCTGCGGAACGAGTGGGAGCAAAGACACCGCTAATAGTTGCTTGTGGTAATGATAATTTTATCTGCTTGCGTCGGGCAGGCTCATTACTCTCTCGCAACTCTTTAATTTTATCATATTCCACCTGCATAAGAAAATTATACAAGTTAGAACGGTGTCCGCGCGTATCTCTGACGCCATTATAAACGGTGATTTCGTAATCTTGGAATTTCATTTTGCATGGGAAATTGAGGTTAAGGTTAAATTGGCTTTTATTTATTGAATTATAGCGGTTTAAATATTTACAGCGATTAACTAAATGTAATATTTCGTGATTTTCAAGTTTTACAACGTTGGTTAATCACCGTGAATACATTTTTACCTGATATTCTGAATGATAAGAGGAATTTAACCTTAACCTCATTTTTTCTTCATTACTTTTGAGACATAGGCTGGAGAGACTCCGACCAGATTGGCAAAAGCGTTATGCGACACCTTTGGATATCGTCGAAAGAACTCCGGAATAAATTCTGCGTTTGTTAAGCCTGAAATGGTCTTGACCTCCGGTGGATCAACGAGTCTATGATAGACAAGCAGAGCCATTTTTTCAAAATAATCCATACAGCGGATAGCGTATGCCATCGTGCTTTCATGCAGTGAGTAATAGTCACAGCGCTCTCCTTTTTCCTCTGCCACTTCAAGGGCATGGACTATTCCTGCTAATCGTAGTACATGAATCTGGAGTTTGCTGTATATAGATGCTTCATAATCGCTCTCGGACTTATCTTTCTTTTCCTGTAAAGAGTTGAAATATTCTTCATATTGTCGGTCGGCACCCTCAGAGAGGGTAACCTCGCCATCAATGGTGCGAAACAAGGTATAATGACCGCCCCGATTGTCATGGTAAATGCCGTCATAAAGCATACGAATGGTTTGATCCCATTGAGAAGCAATATCACTGGGGAGTTTTTCATGGCTTCGTTTCGGATAATCGATATTCTCAACTACACAGAAAAGAAATCGCTGATTCAGGCCGTTTGTCATAAATAAGTCATTACCGAAAGTTGATTTTAGAAGTCCTGTCTGCAAGTCGCCAAGAATATTGCAGAATGGATCTTTTATCAGCATGGTAAAGCCGTTGCGCCGGTCAACCTTGATGTCCTCGCAATCGAACAAACGTAGCAATTTCGATATTCCTGTAGTACCACCGTTCTGATATTGGTTCTTTGAATCAAACATCCCTTTCAATTCGGGATATATGCCGATAGCTCCACGCTTTGCCCCATAGCTGCCTGTTTGTTCGTTGGCTTCTGCGTTGACATCATTGTTGATAAACAGTATCTCGCTTCGACGCTCATCAGTGCAATCATCAAGCACAATGGATGGGCAACGCGGTTCATCCTCATTCCGCTCTTTATTGGGTATTGCCTTCCATTCGTCATGCTTTTTCTTGTATGCGGCATATAATTCGTCATCTATCTTCCGAAGAGGCTCTGTAACCAATTTCATTGGATATGACTTATTGCTTCCGCTTCTGGCAACGAGCACAAACCAAAGCACAAGTGAGTTCTTATATTTGCCCTCGTTGATTTTGATTTTCTTCCCGACAGCGGTAGATGCGGTTGACAAAACAGCAGCCGTGACGAACTCGCGGGGACAATGGTAAATATCGCACACGGCATTGATGTATTGCTGAACGGAGGCTGGCAGTCCATCGATAGGTAACTCCGGATCATTATTGAGTGACATAGGCCCCGACTTCTTTATGGTAATCTTTTCATCTGCCATAATTACTTCTCCTTTCGTTTGTCAATTAATGCTTCCACGTCTGTACGGCGATAACGGCGCTGGCCACAAATATTTATCTTTGACAAGATACCTTCTTTATCCCAGCGGTGTAGCGTCATCTTCGATACTTTAAGCATCTTCGCCACTTCATCAATGGTTAATACCTCCGCTATCTTTCTCTCAGAATTTGCATTATGGAGAGCGCTGATTACGCCACTTACAATTTCCCCGGCAAATTCCGATAGATCACCGGCATTAACTTGGAGAATCGTTCCCGGAACAGATTTGACCAGTTGCAGAATGAATGATTTTTCTTCTCCCATGGTCTATCTGCGAGAAATACGATGAGATTTGAGGTAATTGTCAAGATCGCTGCGGAGCACGTAAATTTTACGTCCGGTCTGTGAGAACGGTATTATTCCCCGGTCGCGATAGTTCTGCCAGGTCTTGGGGGAGACACCAAGAATCTGACGAGCTTCCTCAGATGATAGCCATTCATCCTTTTGGGTCGTCTGACCGCATTGCTGGTTGTCAGCTGCTCGACGTACAACCTCCATTATCTCATCAAGGGCTTCTTGGGGCAACACGACCATAGTCATCCCACTCTGCGTCTGATTTTTCTGTGAGTGCATAATATTATTGTCGTAGACAGTATTACGCAAGTGAAACATCTCACATTACGTCCTGTTCTATGACCGCAAAGTTACTTCGGTGAAATTCAATGGATTGGATATGAAGCGAGCAAATAAAAACAGTAGAATCTGCTTTCAGAATCTACTGTCAAAATTTTCCTTTGAAATTTTCTTGTATTGTATGCCTATAATTTCAAAAATTTTACAGGGCAATTTATTGGTAATGAGAGTCAAGCATTTTACCATCTTTATCCCGATTTTTCATCTGTCTGATTTTATACTTGATGGCCTCCACAATCTCCTTTCGAGTGGATATATATGTATTGCTATCGTACTCAGTCGCGGGAACAAAATTAAAGAACTTGGCAAGCTTATATAAGAATAGACACCGTTGGGTCAAAGTAATATCTTTTGGCCAGTCTATTGCATTATCAGCAAGATAATAAAACAGATCCAGGTCGAACTCAGAATCATAACTTCCAATACTATATTCCAGAGATTCCAAAATCCTATCTACATCGGAACCTTCACGGGAACATATCAAATCGACCCATGTATATGATTTATCAATATCGGTTCCGGGATTAAGCATAGGATTGGTGTCATGCAGCATCTTCAAGGCCAATGCTATAGCATCAGCTAATATTGCTGTTGACTCCTTATTGATGATTATCTTATGATGCTTTTGACGTGTAGATTGAATTTGAAACTCACCACCTTCCGAGATGAGTTTATACAAAGGAATTAAATCCCGCATGACTCTCATCTGATCAACCTCCTCTTTATATTCAGGATCAAAAGTGTCACCGCGATACCATTCCAAGTCATCACGATAAGAGAGGAAGGAATCAAGTTCCGGCTTGGAAATGAAATGCCCTCCATATTCTTTCAGAACTCGTCTTCTTGATTCGGTTTTACCATCCTCAAACTCATCAATAAACAGAGCAATAAGTTTAAGTATGCGCTCACGCACTGCTATTAGCACATATTTTATAGACTGTTTAATCTCATCGGACATTTCGACTGAATATGTCATATTTATGGCATTAGTTTTATCATCATAAAGACGCAAAACATATCTAAAGTCTTCATCCTTCGTATAGTCTCTCTTTGAGATATATTGCGTGACCTCCTTAAACTTATCATCGGATATGCATGATTCTAACTCTTTGACCGCTATCGTGGATAGGCTGTCAAATTCATAACCGGATTCAGTCAGCAGTTCAAGATTAATACCAACTTCCTCCGCCATGCGATAGAACGCATCTTTTGTAAGTCTTTTAAGTTGGTCAAGTATATTTTGTGCGGTTTCTTTCTCCCACTTCGCCACCTCGAAGTCGGCAGGAATAATCAACCCATATCCTTTCTTTTCATTCATATCATTTTGAAGTATATTTCTGATTGGGATGCCTTGTCATTTCTGGAATAGTGTACTTGATTCGTTTTTCGCGTAACAGTTTTGGAAGTACCTTATTACGGATATGATTGACTGTTCTATTGGTATAACGCGCCATTTCTTCTATTGATAAGGGAAGCACACCACACATTTCCACGAGAAGATCCTCCAGTTCAGATTTTTTAGCGCGCAATTTCAGAGTTCCTATTTTTTTTGAAATCTCGGAACCGAATATTTCCGAAACTGTCCTATTAAAGTTAAAGCATGCACCATTGGCGTCCGAGCATGCACCATTAGCGTCCAAGCATGCACCATTAGCGTCCGAGCATACCTCCTTAGCCTCCGAGCTTCCACCATTAGCGGCAAACAATAATTTTAGCTTATCCGTTGGTACATAATAAGTTTGGCGACCTTGACCCTTGGACTCGATAAAGTCAAGGCTTACTAATGCTTTCAATCCTTTGCTTGCATCCTTAGCAGTGGCACCTGAAAGCTGACGATATGTGATATTATCAATAGCTCCAACTTCACGCAAGAATATTAGCGCTACATTTTGAGCGTCATTCAGCTCGTCCGTTCCTAATGTGGCAAACCATTTCACATCGTTTTCCGAAAGGAGGTGGTGCAACAGGATTCTTGTAGTGAACGTGTTACGACTATGGTCTGACTCAAATGTAGGGGGCATCATAGCCGCGTCTTTCATCAATCGGCGCATCGTACCAATACCGGTGCCCTTTGCCTCAGCCAGTTGTGTTTCGTGGAAAATGGTGCTGATTGTCGGGTTTCTTAAACGAGAACCCGGTTCGCCAAGGGTTTCAGCGGGCTTCAACGAGAATCCGGGATTTATTATCTCTATCCGATTGGAGTATCTGATAATCTGAATGGGCTGATGTATCCTGAAGTTTTGATGTATCAGCGAATTTACGATGGCCTCACGTAAAGCATCGTCAGGTATTGGTAATGGTCTATCTGCCTGTAAGTTTCCCGGTTTTATGGAAAATCCTCTCGGCAGGTCGTCTGCAATAGCATTGAACGCACGATTGACCATTAACAGTAATGGGCCTCGCATATCAATGGATTCAAAACGATTGCGAGGATCGGGCAACCATTCTGTACCCGTTACACGGATATAATCAACACGCACAGCGGGAAGCTCTCGGCGTAGCGCCATAGATTTGCCAAATACCAGCAATCCCGTATTTGTCAACTTCCAGTTGCCTTCCTTGTCTTTAACTATGCAATTCAACGACCTCAGCAAATCAATATCGGAATAATTTAATTCTTCTGCTTTTGGGTTTACAGCGGCCCTCAGTCGTCTATATGCTCTAACAGCATTTTCATCAATATCATCAAGGTCAGTTCCTTTAGCTATTGCAATGTCGAAATCGTCAGCTTCGTGGAATAAAGCATGTAAATCTTCTTCGGTACATCGGTGATCAGTTGAGCCTATGCGTCTCCATGCGCCTTTGGGCAAGCCGGTATCCTTAAAATACAAGGGTTTGAGCTTAGTGTCTAACTCCGGCACCTCAACTACAAGCACCTTTTTACCATCAATACTCTCTGCCTCAATTAGAGGGCGCACAGGATGATTAAACATCGTGGCGCATTGAGTGGCGAGGTCTTTTTGCAATTTATCAGCGTTGTTGACCCCGACAACATTATATTGCTCCTCCTTATCTTCTGACTCCTGCAAGCCAATAATTATAGTACCGCCACCGAGTTCAGGCTCATTAGAAAACGAGCACACTGTTTCCAGTACGCTCTTATCTATCTTGTCTGAGCATTGTTTCGCTTCTATCTTCACATGCTCGTCGATAGTATTCAATTCGTCAATATAATGTTTCGCTTTATTCATAAATATAAGTCGGGATAGACTGCAAAGTTAGTGATAATTTGGGGATTACACAATATTTGCCCTTTGCGTGATATTATAACTTCACTTCGTTCCGCTTCGTTCCAGTATCGTTCCGCTTCATTCCATTATCGTTCCATTGGTGCCACTATCGGTGCCAATCTCAGTGTATTGGTGCCATCGGTGCCATTATCGGTGCCAACTTTGAATTTATTGATGACAACATTGAATTTATTGGTGACATCCTTGGTGACATGAGTGCTATTGTTGATGACAATACTAAATCCATTGGTGACATTTTCTATGACATTATCTATGACACGAAACGTTTTACTATGACATTGGTGCTATTATCTATGACATCAAACATCGGTTATCTCGGCACTAATAATTAGAGTATTTTCTTTAATTCATCCATATCTGGGAGTGCCTCTTTCAACATTTCAGGCATTTCTTTAGAGGTTGTGTATGTAGCAACTCCCATTGGCTTGTCATAGTCTTGTATTACGTATTCTACAAAACTTCTGTTCGCCTCCTTGCATAATACAATTCCAATAGACGGATTTTCATGTGTTTTTTTGACCTTATCATCAAGAATGCGAAGATAGGTCATCAGTTGAGCAAGATAGCTGGTTTTAAATTTTCCTGTTTTCAATTCAACTACCACCAAAGCATTCAGCTCCCTGTTAAAGAATAACAGATCAGGAAAGAAGTCCTCTGAGTATATTTCTAGATGGTACTGATTGCCGACAAAAGCAAAATCCTTACCAAATGTCATTATGAACTTTTTAATATTGTGGATTATCTGTTGTTCTACAACACGTTCATCAATATCCTGCAAATCACGTTCTCCGATCTCTTCCGTGTTTATAAAATCCAGTAGATAGGAATCTTTAAATTGCAAGACTGCCTTACGAGCTAGATTCTTATCCTCAATTCTTTCGATAAAGTTATTAGGTACTTTCCCAGCTTTCTTAAATTCGCCATCTGTTATAACTTGTTCTAGTCGCGGTACTGACATATGTTCCTCTACACACCGGCCCATATAGTAATATCTTTCCTCTGTATTCTTACATTTACGCAGAAGTATAGTGTGATGGGTAAATGGAGTCTTGAGATAGTCGTCCATTGGGAATTCAATAGGAGTCTCTATCTTGACTAAATTTAAAATATCCTCCACGGTTACAATATGTTGCAATTCATCGGTTGCAACCGATGAATTAACAGTGTCAAATTCATCGGTCGTAACCGATGAATTTGAATCAAGAAAAGACCAGCCTTCATAAAACAGTCTCATTTCCCTTAATTGAGTCTCTCCGTATCCTCTTAGGCCTGGAAGAATCTTCCTAAGCCTATCGCTGATAGCTTTCAAAGCTCCGGTTCCCCATACACCGTTTCTGGTGTTCAAGGATACATATTTACCTATGGCAAAATATGTAAGCAGTTGCACACGATTGACCCCTTTTGCAGCTTCATATTGGCCTTTCAGAATAGCATTCTTGATGGTTTCAGCGGCATGGTCATATATCTTCGTTATATTGGAATTCTGTTCCATATGCAAATTTACTGATTATTTATTGATTGCGGAAATAACTGACATGATTTGCTCCGGGGTAAGCCCTTTGAGCAACTCGATCGCTTGTTGTTGTCGTTCCTCGGCAGTCATGCCATCGTTGCACTCTTTCTTCTTTGTGAAAAGCGAGCGCAAGGTATTGTCGGTTTTGGAGGTGTCAAAGTTACCCATATACCTCTCAGTCGTTGCGAGGTTGCTATGACCAAGTATATCTTTGATTGCGGAACTTTCAGCCCCGGACTCCTGAGCAATGTGAGCAAAGGCATGTCGGCTAATGTGCATAGTGAGATTAGTCGTAACCTCCGCTTTCTCGGCAATCTTTTTGAGGTATTTATTTATCAGGGCATTCTTTGCCGACACCTGTTGATACAGGTAGTGTCTAAGTTCGGGCTTCATTCTGTCCTTGTCAGCTAAAGTCACAAATTTGGCATACTCGGCTCCATTATCCAAAAGCGGGAAGATATAATCATTCGGTTTAGCATCCTCCTTATGATAGTAAGAAAGAATTTCAAGTGCAGGTTCCACAAGCACAAGGTCGCGGTCTTTGTGGTTCTTACCCATTTGATAATGCAAGCGGCCATTCTCGGTTACATTCCGCCACCGAAGCTGAATCAGGTCCGCAGCACGAATTCCGGCACAATAGTAACTAAACAGGAAATAATTCTTACAGTGCCATACCAATGACCCTTCTTCAAGTTGAAGAGCAATGATGCGATCCATCTCCGCCTCGCTCAACTTCTCCTTTGTAGTTTTCACTCCTTTGTACTTGAAGACAAGAAATGGGTCTTTTGAAGCCTCCATGATACCTACTTCTATTGCGCGATGCACAAGAGTACGCAGAATATTAAACTGGACCTCTATCGTATTCGGGTGAAGCAGCTTTCCCGGCTCACGTTCATTCTCCCACTTGTGGAGGAAGTTGTCAAAGCGCGTCAGTAGATCGACGGTCAAATCCTCAATCGTAATATCGGGCATACGCCGCTTCTTTCGGAAAGTATCAAGCTTGTTGATAAGGCCACAATACTTTCTCCAATTTCTCCACCCTCCATTGTCGTAAATCATCTGCGCTCTCTCCCTCGCAAAAGCCAAAAACGACGGCGAAACGACCTCTGTATTCATTTCCTTTGTAACCTTAGCTGAAGACACTTCACCATCCTTGTCAAGTTCTTTATAAGTATCTTTTGCTCGGTCAAGAATATTAGAAAGTTGCGCGTTAAGGAGTTTTGCATCTGGAACGCTTGCTCTAACCCAATTCTCTCCACGGCATTTAGGATTAAAATCACCAGGTCGGTCTAACTCAATAGGCGTTTTTACACGTTTACGTTTGCCCGCAACAGTAACGCACAACATCAACATGTACTTCTTGTTGCGGTTCGGCTTGTTGGAGATTTCAAATCTAAAAGTCGCCATAGTATATTCGATTTTTGAAGTGAGATAATGTTTAAAAGGGTTAGTGCCCAGATTACAACTACAAAGGTACGACAAATAATTTTACTGGCAAAACAACTGGCAATTGTTCTACTTTTCCTTACTCTCAAATACCCTAAATTCCAACATTCATTTTTATAACATATTGATATACAATAATATTAAAATATACTTCAAAATACTTGAGAGCATCTTTGCGAGTTCTGTTCTGGGCACAAAATAAACCCCTTAACTCATTGAAGTTGAGGGGTTTTTAATTTCTTGGGTAGCCAAAGGGTAGCCAATTACAACACCACCCCTCACTTTTGAGGCTCTTTTTGGGGTGTCGGGCTTGCTCCCTGTGGTGTCCTGTGGAGGTTCAATTACTGAATCAGTAATCGGGTGTTTCTCCTGTTGAGGTATCGGGTAATTACCGAATCGGTAATAACAGGGGTTGAGGTGTGGAGGTGTCCGGCTGTGTCCTCGGGTTATATGCTCTTGAAGTCGGTAGCGTCTAAAGTGCCTCCAATAAGGGTTGTCAATACTCCCATCCCCCATTTATCCACCTCCAACCATCTTTTAACAGCCTCTCGGTAGTAAGGATAATCATAATTGCCCCAAACGCTCTCAATCCATCTTATCAGATTATTAAAAGCCTCATCAATCTGTTTCATTGCTTCAATCCCTCTTGCCGTGTCGGGATCTACTTCAATAAAAATCTTTCCCGGGTCTGTTGCCGGGATACTCTGCTCAATTTCCATTCTGAAATGTTTAGGAAATAAAAAAAGCCCTCTGTTTAGGTGTCCTCGGTCATTTCAGTAACCGTGTGGGTGTTTCCACTACCACCACCATACAAAGGGCAAATAAGGTACTTACAACCGCTTGTGGCGGTCGCTGAAATGTTTAGGGATAGCAAAGTTAATGAAAATATTTAAACGCTCCAAATCGGCTCTCCTGTGGCTCTCTCAAAAGTATTTGAAATTACAATACTTTTAAATCTCCTCCCGATCCCCGTCATTCTTCTAACTCACTTTAACTCATCATAACTCAACCTAACTCACTTAGATTTTCAACAGGATCAAAAAAAATGATTGTTTCCTAATTGTAACCTGTGGGAAACATTACAGGAAACAATTAAAGAAACAATCAAGGAAACAATTAGCCCGATACTGCTTTCAGTGTTCCTTTTAGTGTTTCTGTGGGTAACACTGAAACAGGTTAGTGTTTCTGTGGGAAACATTAACGGTAACACTAAAGCAATATGTTTCTGCCTGTGTTTCCCATAGAAACATAAACAGAAACATATCAGTTAAACTTTGCCTCAAATATTGAGGTAAAAACAGGGGCAAAACAAAGGGCAAAAACAGGGGTAAAACATAACCTAACCGGGAATCTTAATTGTTGAGGTTTAGCCCCCATCCTCGCCCCCTGTGCTGTCAATCTCTTTCATCAGTTCCTCAAAGTAATTGTAACCCTCTAACCCCTCGGGCATATCAAGGGTGTTAATATAGCCCTGTTTGAGCCATTTAAGCAATATCAGCCTCTTTTCTCGGTCTAATGGTATCTTCATATTACCTCAACATTTAAAGCCCTTAAACGGCTTATTTGGCGTTATATCCAATTTCCTCATTAGTTCTCTTATCTCGTTATCCAATTCCTCATCTGTCATTTGAGAATAAGGATCTGCAAACATATCGGCAATCCTCGGGATTGTGGAGGTGTCTAAACGCCCATTGCCAACAGCTTTCAACAATTCCCTCCTCTCCTCCTGTGTCAATGGTATAATCATAGCCCACCCCCTTTCTCATCCTCGGGAATCTCGCTTGTGAGTTCTGAAATGATAATATCCAAATCCTCATCTGACAACTTGGAATAGTCGATCTTGGCACTTACCGCCTGTTGCTTGGGTACAACATAGCCCATCAGCCTTTCAAGGATCTGCAAACGCTCCCGGGGTGTGAGTGCCTGTAAATCTTCCTCCATCTGCTTTCTGTTTTTATCAATCAGTCTTGCCAACCAATCTCTAACTTTGGAGGTCGTTTTGTTTGGAGTGCCTTTTTTTCTTCCTCCCATCCTCCCTCTGCCATCGTTTTTCTCTCTTGCCATAACTATTTTAAACTATTTTAGTGGTTAGGGGGTGCTTACCGGTAGAATCTGACAGCCTCGGCAATCTTCTTATCAAGTTCGGTTATTGCCTCGCTCGGGGTTGTTAGGCTCTCTCTCACCTTACAGGAATCCTTAACCGCCTGTCTTAAATCAAATGCTTGCTTGGCTGTCAAATCTCCTTTTCTCTGTGCCTCTGTAATCGGTAATTTTGCATCCACAAAAAATGGTAAAATAGAATAACCGGTA
>CAMWUJ010000077.1 GCA_947177405.1 uncultured Porphyromonadaceae bacterium
TTTACCGGTTATTCTATTTTACCATTTTTTGTGGATGCAAAATTACCGATTACAATAAATAATGATGCCAAAGAAATATCGCATGATGTGCATGTAAATCCTAAACTTTCTTTCCGTCTTAACGACTATAACAATATTATGTTATTTGGGTCCGGCGTATGGAGGCGCAACAATATTCAATACTTCGGTGATTATCCTTCTTTTCAAAAATACGATGTACAGGCTTATTTTGCAGGTTTCCACTATGATTTAATTTTTGCTAAGATCCAGGCAGGTGGAGAAATCGGTTGGGCGTGGGAAAAGAATAAAATCAGTGGATTTAATAGCAGCGACAATTTTCCACAAATAAATGTTTATACTTATTATATGCCTGCCCCAAAACATTTATTGGCCCTTTCCTGGAATTATGGCAAGGATGTTCCTGATGCATCACAAAAAAGTCCGAATATGCTACAACAAAATGAATTGATGTGGTTTACCGGTTCTCCTGCCCTTAAAGACTATAAGTATATGAATACGAATCTGACTTATACATGGTTGCCCAATAATCAATGGCAGGTAGCAGCAAACATCGGCTTATTTAATTTTGATGATAGATGTGTAGCTGTATACTTGCCTATTGCGCCCGATGGTACCATGTTGAGAAAATATGTCAATGGCGGTAATTATCACACATGGATGTTTAGCTTAATGCGACTGGCAAGTTCTTTGGGAATAGTCTGGTTATAAACTTTATGCCTCAATATTGGTTGTATAGAACATCGGGGGAATACAGGCATTCTATAAATAACCTCAATGGCAGAATACAGGCAACCTATTATCTCAAGAACTTTTTCCTCATGGGTTCTTATTCGTTGAAAAGAGAGTTTCCGGCAACTCAGGCCGAATATATAGAGGAATTTCATGAGCAATATCAGGTGCGATTTGGATGGGGAAATGGCAATTTGAATCTCAGTGTGACAGCCTATAATTTTTTTCGTAACAGCTGGGTCGATTCAGTTCAGAAACTACAATCCGAATATTATGATTTTAGCAGGATAAGATACTCTACAGCGTCTCATATGCGGATTTCTTTTGCTGCACCCTACACATTTGGATATGGCAAGAAGGTTGACCGATACGACGAAGTTAAGAAAGGTGAGGCCGTGGGAAGTGCAATTCTAAAGTAACAAATATTCAATGAAAGCATCAAAATTGTCTTTTATAATAATTTTATCAATTCTATATCTCTCGATAGACCGGATTTCCGCACGAGATTTTGCTCATGTCTTCTTAAGCAAAGGCATTTATGAAACCTGCGAGGATCTATGGTTCAAGTGTCTTGTACTTGAAGACTCGACCTTTCGGTTGTCCGACAAAGCACACACTGCTTTTGTTGAGATCGTTAATCCGAAGGACAGTGTAGTTTGGAAAGAGAAATATCCCGTAGTCAACGGTGAATGTGACGGGCAAATATATGTAGGCGATGATTGGGAGACAGGTGAATATAGAATGTACGTCAGTACACGGAATACACTCGGATCCACGGATTCGGTAATGTTCCCCAAACGTCTTCTTATAGTCAAGGAATTGCCGGAGGTTCAAGATTTCGTCTCAACATGGTCTAAAGAATCTGATAAGTTGGATTCCAATACTGTCTTTAGACAGTTCAAGCCGCTTAATGTGACTGTAGAATTGGATAGTACAGAATATCACACACGCAGCACAATCAAGGCCAGAGTAACAGTTACGGACTTCAATGGTAATCCCGTTCAAACTAAAATCGCGCTCACTGTCTATGACCGCCTTTATGATTATCCATTAGGCAATTTAGGTCTTTTATCCCATTGTTACGGACGGGCAAATAATATCGTTCAAAGTAATATTGATTCAAAAAACGTCTTTCTATCTGATGGACCTGTATCAGGCAGGCTGGTTGCAAAAAAGAAAACAACAGAACTTTCTTCGGAAGGACAGTTTATCAACGTATTTGATTTTTCCAATACAACTGGTTCGTTAAATATTGTTGAGACAAGAGATGATGGCGACTTTGAGGTTCCTTCCGACATAGCCTCGACACTTGGATGGGAGTTATTACTGAAACCGGTATCAGGGCAGAAAATGAAACCGAAGCTTGACTTTGAAGATTCATTTGCCTCAATAGATAAAGTTCGGGAACATTCAGAAGATGTTTATTTCCCAAACATACATTTGCAGGATTCCGTATCATACAACTTGGACTCTCTGGATTTCTCAGGGAGAAGAATTGTCAAGTTAGAGGAAATTGTTGTCAAGGGTCATGCGGGAAGATACCCCAAAAGGAATAAACTTCTGGGGTATCTTGACAGCATTTCAACTATACACGGAAACGCGTGGGTCTGTGGCTGTCATGCAGGTCATGGCACAACTTTCCTGAATGACTATATCCCCGGTTATACTCATCATCCATCAGGATCCGGAACTCCACGCAAACGTTCTCTTCCTGTGAAGGGAAAATCATATGAGATAATAAAATATTCAGAAGGAACAATTCAAGAATCACCTAGTCCTAGTGGTTATGTGGTTGACATACAGTACATCGAATACACTGGACCTAAATATTCAGAAGAAGAGCTTCTTCGTAAGAATGGTTTGTGGAAAAGCAAAGGATTTTACCCTAAACATAAGTTTGAGATTCCAACTGAGGGAGATTGGGCGTATGGATTAGAGGACAATCGCAATACTCTTATATGGAATCCAGGGGTAATGACAGATGAGAACGGGAGACTTGAAATCAAATTCCCCACTTCTGATATAGCATCACTCTTCAATATAAAAATAATAGCTTGGAAGCCTAATGATTATGGTTTAGGCGAAGCCCTAATTAAAATTAGAGTGATTGTAAAGAATTGACAAGTCATTATAAAGTTTTATATGTTGATTTTAGAGCATAACTCCTATCGTGTAATTATGTTGCTATGTATAAAGATTTAGTATGGGAGCCACAAGTGTTTTGCCTGTGGCTCCCTTCGTATCATCTTATACCGAAGCCCTTTTTAACTGTTTGTTTCAGTGCCCACCACTTTTCTTTGAACCATTGGAACACTCTCTTGCCGCCGAGTTGGAGGCGGTAGTTGTTGTCATCGGTCGGGGCGCGCTTGATTTGGACCTCGACATTTCCGACATCTATATCTTTTTTCTCATCGGGGTCATAGAGCGTATAACCGGATTTGAATGACCTTGGTTTTCCGTCGAGCAAAGTGGTTATAAGATTGTAATTTGTAGGTTGGCGCCACAAAATTACAATGTTAATTTTTTTTCAAATAATGTCGATTTAACTTTTCCGATTTTTGTCGATCCAAAGTTACCGATTACAGCGGGGACTTGCCGTTGCGTTCTATGCGCTCCTCCGGCGAGGTCTCGGTATTATTTTTAATTTTTAGTCACTGTTGTATGTCCTCTCGCAAGGGTGTGGCAGGGGTGCGACAACTGTCATCAGCCGATTACAACAGCCGATGCTTCGCGTTGTCGCGTTGGGTCAGGGCTACTGCCACCTAACCGCGTAGATAGTTTTTCAACAAACGTAATGTGTAGATAGTTCACTGAAATAAGCAAATGTCTGACATTTTCCGATAAATGTCGTTGTTTTGCGGGCTTATTCCTATTTTAACAGTTTCCTGTCGATGTCGCCACTTTCCAGAACGCTCATCTGGTGTATGGCGATCTCATTGAGTTTCTTCAGTCTTTCCGGCTGTGGCATTCCCTGTTCTATAAAGACTGCATTGAGATTCTCCATATTTGAAAGACATATCAGCTCATTTATTGAGGCGTAATCACGGATATTCCCTTTGAGTTCCGGATTGGCATCGCGCCATTGCTTGGCGGTCATGCCAAACATGGCTACATTCAGAACGTCGGCTTCATTGGCATAGATTATACTTGACTGAGCCTTCGTAATCTCAGCCGGAATAAGGTTGTGCTTGATAGCATCTGTGTGGATACGGTAGTTGATTTTTGACAGCTCACGTTTGGCAGACCAACCGAGCTGTTTCTGCTCCTCCTCTTTGAGTCGCTGAAATTCCTTTACAAGATACAGCTCAAATTCAACAGATACCCAGCTGGCAAATTTGAATGCTATGTCACGTTGGGCGTATGTACCTCCTTCTCTGCCTACTTTGTTGATGATACCTAAAGCTCCGGTAAGTTCTATCCACCGGGTTGGACTCATGGTAAAGGCGTTTGACCCCGCTTCTCTTAAAATGGGGTCGAATTCGACCCCTTTAAAATCTGGGTTATTTAGGGATTCCCACAATCCTAAATATTCAAGAGTATTCTTTACTCTCATCCAATTCTTTACAACATCCTTCGGCTCATTGGGATTTTTCTGACGGGCTATATCCGTAATACAGATATAGTCAATCCCATTCTTTGTGAGAGTCCGTATGGTGCTGTCCTTTACTATCAATTTTGCCATAAAAGAGTGTCTTGAATATCTGATAAGTATTATATGTTAATTGGATGAGGGAAAAGGACATCGGGTATCCCTCCCGATGTCCGACCACTAAATCCACGTCAAAATGAAACATTGTGACGGTGAATTACGATGCAAAGATAATGCTTTATTCTCATTCCCACAAGTTTGCATTGTCAATTGTCTTCAATATCAAACGTAATCCTGCCAAGTTTGTTTATCCCCTTCTAATCTACGACGTGGAGATATTTCTCCGTCACCCTTATGCTCGCATGTCCTAACAGCAATGACACGGTCTTAATGTCAGTTCCGGCATTGATAATTTCCCTGAGAATGTCCTCCTCCTTAGGATTGCCGATAAGTTTCAGCAATTCCTCGTTAAGGGGTGTATCTTGAATATCTCGTTGTCTCGCTCAGATATTCAATGAATCTGTCCAAGGCATCACTGTAAGATTTCTGGACAGGAACAGTGAAAGCCACGTTATCGCAATGTTGCGAGAAATATCTAAAACACGAAAATAGTCCTCAACATCTATTAACAAATGAAAGAGCAATAAGGTATACTTATGGTGTAGTAATTACGAGAATTGATAGAAATCAGAGAAAACAGATGAAATGATATTTATATCTAACTATCTGAAATACATCATTATTGATTCTAACGGATTATATCGGTTTTACTAACCTTAAAACATACGTTACTATAATTACAGAGGCGTCCTGATTCGCATCAGGACGCCTCAAGTATTAATGTCAGTAGAGTTATTATATTTTATATTTAGATTGTTCCGTTGTCAGCGATAGCTTCTGCCTCCGCAAGCGCTATGGCAGCAGGATCATCGGTGAGCTGAAGAGCTGCATATTCATCTTTGTTGGCAACAACAAGACGATTATACTCTCTCAAACCGGTACCCGCAGGAATCAGGTGACCGCAGATCACATTCTCCTTCATACCTTCAAGATTATCGGTCTTGCCATTGATAGCAGCCTCGTTGAGCACTTTGGTTGTCTCCTGGAACGAAGCGGCCGACATGAAGCTTGAAGTCTGAAGGGCAGCACGAGTGATACCCTGTAGAATCTGCTCTGAAGTGGCAGGCACGGCATCACGGACTGTCATGATCTTGAGGTCCTTGCGTTTGAGAGCTGAATTCTCGTCACGGAGCTTGCGCTGTGTGATGATCTGACCCGCAAGATATGTGGTGGAGTCACCGGCATCAGTGATAACCTTCTTACCCCAGATATTGTCGTTCTCCTCCATGAAGTCACGCTTATCCACTACCTGCTGCTCAAGGAAGCGGGTGTCGCCCGGATCAAGGATATTCACTTTGCGCATCATCTGGCGGACGATAACCTCGAAGTGCTTGTCGTTGATCTTCACACCCTGCATACGATACACATCCTGAACCTCATTCACGATATACTCCTGCACGGCAGTCGGACCCATGATATTGAGGATGTCGGAAGGAGTGATAGCACCATCGGAAAGCGGAGTTCCTGCACGCACGTAGTCGTTCTCCTGAACAAGGAGTTGCTTGGAAAGGGGTACAAGATATTTCTTCTCCTCTCCCAATTTGCTTGTCACACTCAATTCACGGTTACCACGCTTGATCTTTCCAAACTTAACCTCACCATCGATTTCACTCACCACGGCAGGGTTAGACGGGTTACGAGCCTCAAAGAGCTCGGTCACACGGGGAAGACCACCGGTGATGTCACCCGCAGAGTTGGATGCACGAGGAATCTTAACAAGAATATCTCCGGGCTTGATTGTCGCGTTATCGTCAATAAGCAGGTGAGCGCCTACAGGGAGCGAGTAGCTTCTTACAAGTTCACCCTTGCTATTATATATCTGGGCAGCGGGTACCTTTGTACGATCCTTTGACTCGATCATGATCTTGTCACGGAGACCGGTAGCCTCATCTGCATCTACACGATAAGTCACACCCTCCTCAACATTCTCGAATCTCACCGTACCACCTTCCTCAGCAATGATCACGGCATTGAAAGGATCCCATTCGCAGATCATATCTCCGGGCTTCACCTCATCACCTTCATGGAAGAAGAGACGCGAACCGTAGGGTATATCTGCAGTGGCAAGAACTATTCCGGACTTAGGCTCCACGATGCGAAGTTCGCCCATACGTCCAACCACGATATCAGTGCCTTTCTCATCCTTGATAGTACGGAGCTCATCGAATTCGAGACGACCTTCATGACGGGCAGTACGGTCCTTAACCACAGCAACGTTACCGGCCACACCACCGACGTGGAATGTACGGAGAGTAAGCTGAGTACCCGGCTCACCGATTGACTGTGCGGCGATTACACCTACGGCCTCACCCTTCTGCACCATACGGTGGGTGGAAAGGTTACGTCCATAACATTTTGCACAGACACCCTTCTTCGACTCGCAGGTCAATACCGAACGGATCTCCACGCTCTCGATGGGCGATTTCTCGATTCTCTCAGCGATAGCATCCGTAATCTCTTCTCCTGCATGAACAATGATATCATCAGGATTATAGGGATCCACTATATCATGTACGGATACACGACCAAGGATACGCTCGGAAAGAGTGGCAACCACTTCCTCGTTATTCTTGACCTCAGTGCATACGAGACCGCGGAGTGTTCCGCAATCCTCTTCGTTAATGATCACGTCGTGAGCCACATCGACAAGACGACGGGTGAGATAACCGGCATCGGCTGTCTTCAAAGCGGTATCCGCAAGACCCTTACGGGCACCGTGGGTGGAGATGAAGTACTCAAGTACCGACAGACCCTCCTTGAAGTTTGCAAGAATCGGGTTCTCGATGATCTGACCTCCCTCTGCACCTGCTTTCTGAGGCTTGGCCATAAGACCACGCATACCTGAAAGCTGACGAATCTGGTCTTTAGAACCACGGGCACCGGAATCAAGCATCATATATACAGAGTTGAATCCCTGCTGGTCTTCCTTCATCTGCTTCATCAGAGTGGAGGCGAGCTTATCGTTGACGTGTGTCCATATATCGATCACGTGGTTATAACGGTCGTTGGCCGTAATCATACCCATGTTGAACTGACCGAGCACCTCTTCCACCTGACGGTGTCCTTCTGCAACATATTCCTCTTTCTCCGCAGGAATGATCACGTCACCGAGGTTGAATGAAAGACCACCGCGGAACGCCATCTTGTAACCGAGGTTCTTGATATCGTCAAGGAACTGTGCGGAACGTGTCACACCACATTTCTTGATCACTCGGGTGATGATGGTGCGGAGTGATTTCTTTGAGATAATCTCATTTACATATCCGATCTCCTTGGGCACAAACTGATTGAAAAGAACCCGACCCACGGAAGTATCCTTCACGATACGCTTCACGGGATTACCGTCCTCATCCACATCATCCACATATACGCTTACGGGAGCATGGAGAGTGACACGGCCTTCATTATATGCGATCTCAGCCTCTTCCGGACCATAGAATACGGTTCCCTCGCCTTCATCGCCTTTGCGGAGTTTGGTAATATAGTAAAGACCAAGCACCATATCCTGTGAAGGCACGGTGATAGGAGCGCCGTTTGCAGGGTTGAGGATGTTATGTGCACCCAGCATAAGCATCTGGGCCTCAAGCACAGCCTCGTTGCTCAAAGGGAGGTGAACTGCCATCTGGTCACCGTCGAAGTCGGCATTGAACGCCGTACAAGCCAACGGATGAAGCTGGATAGCCTTTCCTTCAATCATCTTGGGCTGGAAAGCCTGGATACCGAGACGGTGAAGTGTCGGGGCACGGTTGAGGAGCACGGGATGACCCTTCATTACATATTCGAGGATATCCCATACCACAGGCTCCTTACGATCTACAATTTTCTTCGCACTCTTCACAGTCTTCACGATACCGCGCTCGATAAGCTTACGGATAATGAAGGGTTTATATAGTTCGGCAGCCATGAGCTTGGGAATACCACATTCGTGCATCTTGAGCTCGGGACCTACCACAATCACCGAACGAGCTGAATAGTCAACACGCTTACCGAGAAGATTCTGACGGAAACGCCCCTGCTTACCCTTGAGTGAGTCGGAGAGCGACTTGAGGGGACGGTTCACATCCGATTTAACAGCAGATGACTTGCGGCTGTTGTCAAGAAGAGAGTCCACAGCCTCCTGGAGAAGACGTTTCTCATTTCGGAGAATCACCTCGGGAGCCTGAATCTCGATAAGTCGTTTCAGACGATTGTTACGGATGATTACACGACGATAAAGGTCATTAAGGTCGGAAGTAGCGAATCGACCGCCATCAAGAGGCACAAGAGGTCTCAATTCAGGGGGTATCACAGGCACGGCCTTGAGAATCATCCATTCAGGTTTGTTGCGGTCTTGTGAATTCAGGAAGGAGTTAACCACCTGCAGACGTTTGAGGGCCTCTGTCTTGCGCTGCTGCGAACCATCGGTATTGGCACGATGGCGAAGCTCGGCGGCAAGCTTTACGAGGTCGATGTTCTGGAGAAGCTCATAAATAGCTTCCGCACCCATCTTGGCAACAAACTTATTGGGATCCGAATCATCAAGAAGCTGATTGTCTTCGGGCAGACGATCCATGATCTCCACATATTCCTCTTCGGAAAGGAGATCAAGTTTCTCCACGCCCTCGGCAGCCCCGGGATTCAGAACCACATATTTCTCATAATAAATTACTGCGTCCAGTTTTTTTGAGGGGAGACCCAAAAGATATCCTATCTTATTGGGAAGAGAACGGAAATACCAGATATGTGCCACAGGCACCACAAGCTCGATATGGCCCATGCGCTCGCGACGCACTTTCTTTTCAGTCACCTCTACACCACAACGGTCGCAGACAATACCTTTATAGCGGATACGCTTGTATTTACCGCAATGGCACTCATAGTCCTTCACCGGACCGAAGATCTTCTCGCAGAAAAGACCGTCGCGCTCCGGCTTATAAGTGCGGTAGTTGATTGTCTCGGGTTTAAGCACCTCGCCGCTCGACTTCTCCTTGATTTCCTCAGGAGAAGCAAGACCGATAGTGATTTTCGAGAAATTGCTTTTAATTTTGTTGTCTCTTCTAAAAGCCATTTTTTCTGTTCCTTATTTTGTCGGAGAACGCGTATCCCCTTATGAGGGGACACGCTTCGCCGTGATTGTTTTATTAGTCTAATGAGATGCTGAGTCCAAGACCGCGGAGCTCGTGGAGAAGCACATTGAGCGATTCGGGAATACCGGGATTCGGCATTGTGTCGCCCTTTACGATAGCCTCGTAGGCTTTGCTGCGTCCTACCACATCGTCCGACTTGATTGTAAGGATCTCCTGCAGGATATGTGCGGCGCCGAATGCCTCGAGCGCCCATACCTCCATCTCTCCGAAACGCTGACCACCAAACTGTGCCTTACCACCGAGAGGCTGCTGAGTGATAAGAGAGTAAGGTCCGATAGAGCGGGCATGCATCTTATCTTCCACCATGTGGCCCAGCTTAAGCATATAGATGACTCCTACTGTGGCGGGCTGGTCAAAACGGTCGCCGGTGCCACCATCATAAAGATAGGTCTTACCATATCTGGGCACTCCGGCCTTGTCGGTCCATTCGTTAAGGTCATCAAGAGATGCACCGTCGAAGATAGGAGTGGCGAATTTCTCACCGAGCTCTCTTCCTGCCCAACCGAGAACAGTCTCGAAGATCTGACCAAGGTTCATACGGGAAGGCACACCAAGAGGGTTAAGACATATATCTACCGGAGTACCATCCTCAAGGAACGGCATATCCTCCTGACGCACCACGCGGGATACGATACCCTTGTTACCGTGACGTCCCGCCATCTTGTCGCCCACACCGATCTTACGTTTCTTGGCTATATATACCTTTGCCATCTGCATGATACCGGAAGGAAGCTCGTCTCCGATAGTGATGTCGAATTTCTTTCTGCGGAGCTCGCTGTCGATCTCTTTGCTCTTGCGGAGATAATTAGTGATGAGCTTAGCCACCATTGAGTCGATACGCTCATCATTGGTCCAGTTGCTGAGATTGATGGTCTCGAAGTCTATGGTGCCGAAATTCACATCATCAAAGTGCTGACCCTTCGGAATGATATCAACCCCTATGAAGTCTTTCACACCCTCTGAAACCTTACCCTTTAGGAGTGTGCGCATCTTCTCGAGCATCAGAGCCTTGAGATCGGCCTGCTTCTCTTCATATTCCTCATCCAGGATAGGAAGCTGGGCGTTGGCGCTGTTACGGGTGGAACGTGTCTTTACGGCACGGGAGAAAAGATTTGTGCCGATCACTACGCCCTTCAGAGATGGAGAAGCCTTGAGAGAGGCATCCTTCACATCCCCGGCTTTGTCACCGAAGATTGCTCTAAGGAGCTTTTCCTCAGGAGTGGGATCACTCTCACCCTTCGGAGTGATCTTACCGATCATGATATCGCCCGGCACAACATGAGCACCCACACGGATGATTCCGCGCTCATCAAGATCCTTGGTTGCATCCTCGCTCACATTCGGTATATCGGAAGTGAGCTCCTCCATACCGCGCTTGGTTTCGCGAACCTCGAGAGTATATTCATCCACATGGATGGAGGTGAGTATATCCTCACGCACCATTCTCTCGTTGAGCACGATGGCATCCTCATAGTTATAACCTTTCCATGGCATGAACGCCACTTTAAGATTACGTCCCAAGGCAAGCTCTCCCTTCTCGGTGGAATAACCTTCGGTGAGGATATCACCTTTCTCAACTCTTTGTCCCTTGTTGCAGATAGGACGAAGGTCGATGGTTGTACCCTGGTTAGTGCGACGGAACTTTGGCAGCTTATATTCCTTTACAGAAGGTTCGAATTCCACGAACTCCTCATCCTCGGTCCTGTCGTAACGGATACGGATCACTGTGGCATCCACAAACTCGATCACACCCGAACCTTCTGCCATGATCTGAGTGCGAGAATCCTTGATAAGCTGACTTTCGATACCGGTGCCGACAATGGGAGCCTCGCTACGGAGCAAAGGCACGGCCTGGCGCATCATGTTTGATCCCATGAGCGCACGGTTAGCGTCATCATGCTCAAGGAAGGGGATAAGGGATGCGGCGATAGATGCAATCTGTATCGGTGACACATCCATGAGCTGAAGATCTGTGGGAGCAACAATCGGGAAGTCGGCGTCAAGACGGGCCTTAACTTTGGAATTGATGAATGTACCATCATCATTCACAGGAGCATTACCCTGTGCGATTGTCTTTCCTTCCTCAATCTCAGCTGTAAGATAAACAACATCATCATTGTTGAGATCCACTTTGCCACCCTCAACCTTGCGGTAGGGAGTTTCTATGAATCCGAGATTGTTGATCTTGGCATATACACAGAGAGAGGAGATAAGACCGATATTCGGACCTTCAGGAGTCTCAATAGGACAAAGACGACCATAATGAGTATAGTGCACGTCACGAACCTCGAAACCGGCACGCTCACGTGAAAGACCGCCGGGACCGAGAGCCGACATACGGCGCTTGTGGGTGATCTCGGCCAGAGGGTTGGTCTGATCCATGAACTGGGAGAGTGCGTTTGTTCCGAAGAACGTATTGATAACAGCCGAGATAGTCTTGGCATTGATAAGATCAATCGGAGTGAACACCTCGTTATCACGCACGTTCATCTTCTCACGGATAGACCGGGAGATACGGGCCAAACCCACACCGAACTGATTGTAGAGCTGTTCACCCACGGTGCGCACACGACGGTTGCTGAGGTGGTCGATATCATCGACATCGCTCTTGGCATTGATCAGCTCGATAAGATATTTTATGATGGCAATGATATCCTCACGGGTAAGGACCTTGACATCCATCGGAGTATCAAGCTCAAGCTTCTTGTTGATTCTGTAACGACCCACCTCGCCAAGATCATATCTCTTCTCAGAGAAGAAAAGATTCTGGATCACTTCGCGAGCAGACTGCTCATCCGGTGGCTCAGCGTTACGGAGCTGGCGATAGATATACTGCACAGCTTCGATTTCTGTATTGGTAGGGTCTTTCTGGAGAGTGTTGAAAATGATGCTATAGTCGATGGCACTCACATTCTCTCTCTCGAGAAGAATAGTTTTCACACCGGAATCAAGAATAGCGTCTATATTATCTTCAGTGATCTCGCTGCCGCGATCCACTACAAGAGTATTTCTTTCGATAGAAACCACCTCACCGGTATCTTCATCCACGAAATCCTCCTGATAGGAATTCATCACACGACCGGCAAGCTTCTTTCCAATAGCGTTCTGAAGATTAGTCTTAGTAACTTTTATCTCGTCCGCAAGGTCGAAAATCTGGATAATATCCTTGTCAGACTCCAATCCGATTGCACGCAGCAATGTAGTGACCGGAAGTTTCTTCTTACGGTCAATGTAGGCATACATCACATTGTTGATATCGGTGGCAAACTCAATCCAACTACCACGGAAAGGGATAATACGAGCTGAATAGAGCTTTGTTCCATTAGCGTGAGTGCTCTGACCGAAAAATACACCCGGTGAACGGTGAAGCTGAGACACCACCACGCGTTCCGCACCATTGATGATGAAAGTGCCCTGCTCGGTCATATAAGGGATAGGCCCTAAATATACATCCTGGATTGTAGTGTCGAAATCCTCATGATCCGGGTCAGTGCAATAGAGTTTGAGTTTAGCCTTCAGCGGCACACTATAGGTCAGGCCACGACGAAGACACTCATCGATAGAATAGCGAGGCGGATCAATGTAATAATCAAGAAACTCCAACACGAAATTATTACGAGTGTCTGCAATAGGGAAATTCTCAGCAAACACCTTGTAAAGACCCTGGTTCTTACGCAATTCAGGGGGCGTATCAAGTTGGAGGAAATCCTTAAACGATTTCAACTGAACCTCAAGGAAGTCAGGAAAAGGAAGCGGATTCTTTATTGACGCGAAGTTTACACGCGGTTTTTCGGTTAAATTTACTGACATTGGGAAAAAGTTAATAATACACTTCTCTCACAAAAAAGAAGCCGAACAATCTAAAGGAATATAAAAATAGCTCAAAAAATCCTAACGAGATAAAACGGCTTTCGGAAAAAGAAGTCATCCAAAAGGGGAAAGACCATTCAGATGACTTTAATATGCAAATAGGTTAAGAACGACACCCTTGGGTGCGTTCTTAACCTAAAGATAGATTAAGTCGAATCTTATTTGAGCTCAACTTCAGCGCCAGCCTCTTCAAGCTGTTTCTTCAGACCCTCTGCATCAGCTTTGGGAAGACCCTCTTTGATGTTGCTGGGTGCATTGTCAACGAGTTCTTTAGCCTCTTTAAGACCAAGACCAGTGAGCTCTTTAACGAGCTTAACGACTGCGAGCTTGCTTGCGCCGGCTGCCTTTAGGACAACGTCGAAGCTGCTCTTCTCCTCAGCGGCGGGAGCGCCGGCTGCGGGACCTGCTGCTACTGCTACTGCTGCAGCTGCGGGCTCGATGCCATATTCGTTCTTAAGGATTTCAGCGAGTTCGTTTACTTCCTTTACAGTAAGGTTAACAAGCTGCTCTGCAAATGCTTTCAAATCTGCCATTGTCGTATATATTTTTTTGTTTTTTTAAATTGAGATTATTCTTTGTTGGATAAGGTTTCCAAAACACCATGCAAGATGTTGGCACCACTCTGAAGAGCGCTGATAACATTCTTGGCAGGACTCTGGAGAAGACCGATAACATCGGCAATAAGTTCGTTCTTGCTCTTGATATTGGAGAGAACATCCAACTGATCCTCACCAACATATACAGTTTCCTCCACATAGGCACCCTTCAACATGGGAAGTGTGTCCTTTTTATCACGAAACTTCTTGATCAATTTTGCAGGTGCATTACCTACATTACTAAGAAGAAGAGTTGTCTCGCCGTGAAGGAGATCATACAGACCGGAATAGTCTTTCTCACTTGCTTCGAAAGCCTGCTTGAGAAGTGTATTCTTCACGCAAAGCATCTTGATATCCTCACCGAAGCATGCACGACGGAGCGCGCTTGTCTTCTCAGCATCAAGACCCGCAGTCTGAGTCAGATATACACAGCTGTAGTTATTCAACTGGTCGCCGATATTGGCAATTATAATAGCTTTATCTTCCTTTTTCATGTCTTGCTTCAAAATTTAATTATTCGGCAACTGATTTAGGCTCGACTTTCACGCCGGGACCCATAGTGCTTGAAAGATAAATGCTCTTGATATATGTGCCTTTGGAAGTGGCGGGCTTGAGTTTGATCAAAGTATTGATAAACTCCTTGGCATTGTCGCGCATCTGCTCGGGAGTGAAGCTCACCTTACCGATTGAAGCATGAACAATACCTGTCTTGTCCACCTTAAAGTCAATCTTACCCTGTTTTACTTCCTTAACTGCCTTAGCCACATCCATAGTGACTGTGCCGCTCTTGGGGTTAGGCATCAAACCACGAGGACCGAGGATACGACCCAAGGGACCGAGCTTACCCATTACGGAGGGCTGAGTGATGATCACATCAACATCTGTCCATCCTTCTTTGATCTTCTGAAGATATTCATCAAGACCAACATAATCGGCACCGGCTTCTTTGGCTGCCGCTTCTGCGTCAGGACCGCACAACACGAGCACTTTTACCTGCTTGCCGGTTCCGTGGGGAAGCGATACTACGCCACGCACCATCTGGTCGGCTTTACGAGGGTCAACACCAAGACGAACATCGATATCGAAAGATGCGTCAAACTTCTCAAAAGAAGCTTCCTTCACCTTTTCTGATGCTTCGATCAAGGTATATTCTTTCCCCGGTTCAATCTTCGATAAAGCCAACTTTTGATTTTTTGTCAGTTTTCCCATTTTTTTGAAGATTTTTAGTTTAATTCAGGGAAATCACCCTTAACGGTTATACCCATGCTTCTCGCTGTACCTGCAACCATTCGCATTGCAGAATCCAAAGTAAAACAGTTCAAATCGGGCATTTTGTCTTCTGCAATAGTCTTTACCTGATCCCAGCTGATCTCTGCCACCTTATTTCGGTTAGGCTGTGCGGAACCGCTCTTGAGTTTTGCAACCTCCTTGAGCTGAACTGCCACCGGCGGAGTCTTTACGACAAAGTCAAAGCTCTTATCTGTATAGTAAGTGATTACTACCGGAAGAACCTTGCCAGCCTTATCCTGGGTGCGGGCATTGAATTGCTTGCAAAATTCCATGATATTGATACCCTTCGAACCCAGTGCGGGTCCTACGGGAGGTGACGGATTTGCTGCGCCACCCTTAATCTGTAATTTGATCTGTCCAGCAATTTCTTTTGCCATTGTTCTACTTTTTTTGAATTGTTTGTTGTCGAGTCCGTGTAATCCCGAACCGTAACAAATTCAGAATTTACTCTCTCTCGACTTGGGAATTCTCCAACTCAACATCGGTGGGACGGCCAAATATCTTGACTTCCACCTTAATCTTCTTCTTGTCGTTGATCACTTCCTTGATTACACCACTGAAACCACTGAAAGCACCTGCATTGACCTTCACTACCTCACCAACCACGTAATCGTCGGCTGAAGAAGCCTGAGGCTGACGCATATCATCAGCAGTTCCAAGCATTTTCATCACCTCGCTTTCACGCAATGGGACCGGCTTACTGCCCTTCTCACGACCGCGCAAAAAATCAATGACATTAGTCGTGTTCCGAAGCTCATAAATCACTTCTCCGGTGAGCTGTGCCTTTACAAACACATATCCGGAATAGAGTGTACGCTCCTTAAGCACTTTCTTGCCATTGCGAGTAGTATAAACTTTCTCTGTGGGAATCAATACCTGGGAAACAAAATTTCCAATATCCGTATTGCGGATAGCAGCATCCAATACTTCCTTGACTTTCGCTTCCTTCCCTGAGATGGCACGAAGAACGTACCACTCCTGTTTATTTTCAGCCATTGAAATCCTGTATTAAAAGTTTAAAAACTGATACTGTAAATCAACTCCATCAAAAGATTAAAAATCTTATCTACAGCCCAGATGAATACTGCCAGGATGATGGAAGCTATCAACACAAGCACTGAACTATTGATAAGTTGCTTTTGAGTCGGCCAAGAAACCTTATAAACCAACTCGTCATAAGATTCCTTAATGTCCTTGAATAATTTCATATTTTCTTTAATTGGCACGGGAAGAAAGACTCGAACTCTCGACACCCGGTTTTGGAGACCGGTGCTCTACCAACTGAGCTATTCCCGTGTATAAAAGGGGATCCCGTACGGGACAAAGACCCCCTTTTTATCGAGTTTGTGTTATAGTCGTATTAATCTTCGTAAACCTTAGTGATCTGGCCGGAACCAACTGTACGACCACCTTCGCGGATTGCGAAACGAAGACCCTGATCGCATGCTACCGGAGTGATGAGCTTAACATCGATCTCAACATTATCACCGGGCATTACCATTTCTACACCTTCGGGAAGAGTGATCTCACCGGTTACATCAAG
>CAMWUJ010000078.1 GCA_947177405.1 uncultured Porphyromonadaceae bacterium
CAGACAGGATCTTAAAAATTGACAGAAGAACAGGAGAAACAGCAGAAGCCCCTTTCACAGCTCAAGGTTCAGGCGCATCTCTTGTATCCCCTGTCTGAAAATAATTGCTTACCTTGTATTTTCCTGATTTAGGTTGACTAATTTAGGGCATAAAACCTGATAAAAGTTGACTTGGTTAATATTATCCCTTGGTCTTTCCCGTTCCTACCTGTGTTGAAATACCTAACACCTATCTAAATGAATGTTACAAAAATGAAGAACTGATTTTTTCATACGAAAAGTGGAAAGAGATCAGGCAAGGATTGAGTGGCGTTAATTCTCTGAAAATAAACCTTGATACTCCGGATATTATTTATGATCTTCATGGCCGTCGTGTCACCAACCCGCCGCCCGGATCGGTATATATCCGTGGAGGCAAGAAATTTGTAGCAAAATAAAAGACTATTTATATATTCCTCTACGCCCGAATGGTTATAACTTCTTTACACTTCCTAAACATAGGGCGGAGAGGGATATCAATCAGCTTTAATTTTCGGAGATACCAACTAAAACAAAAAATCAATTCAGACACTTATACAGTAAGTTCAACCTCTCCGAGGTAGAGGGAAAAGGATGTGGTAGCCGGTGGTAGGCTCGTGCCTCGCCAACCACACGGTTTACTAAAATATAACCACTCCGTGGTAATCCATCCGGAGATATCCAATACCACTAATATAACTACTTTGTAGTAACCCATACGGATATATCATATACCACTAATACAAGTATGGTAATCAATACGGATATATCATATACCACTAATACAAGTATGGTAATCAATATGGATATATCATCTACCGCCGGAGACTCTCACAACTGTTTGGTTATCATCTTCCTACTCCGTTACCCCGGAGGGGTTTCCGTCCAACCTAACCGGGGGTTGGCGAGGCACGAGCTACCCCCGGATCCCCCGAAGAGAAGCCCTCAACCCAGGATGGGTTGCCGTTACTTAGAGGTGCTTTGGGAAGGACATCGTTGTACGGCAACCCGTCCCGGGTTGAGTCAGATGCGATCGGGGAGCCGGGGGTAATCGCCCCCGGGGCGATGCAACCCCCGGTTAGGTTAGACGGCAACCCGTCCCGGGTTAGGGTATCATAAATCATATCCTGCTGACATTTAAATAACTGTCCTCCCGTGCTCCGGTCAAAAATCAATCCTCTGTCCTCCTGTGCTCCGGTCAAAAATCAATCCTCTGTCCTCCTGTTCTCCGGTCAAAAATTAATATCCTGTCAAATTCATGGTAATTCTCAGCCGGAAGAATAAGGGAGTATAAACAAAAAAGGAATCCTCGAATAGGATTCCTTTTTGTTAAATCGTCTGAGATGTCGTAATTGTTAGTTGAGTGGGCGAAGATGGATTCGAACCACCGAAGGCATAAGCCAGCAGATTTACAGTCTGCCCCATTTGGCCACTCTGGTATTCGCCCTTGTTTTCGATTACAAAGTTAACATTTCTTTTTATCTCTTCCAAATTATTATCACTATTTTTTTATTTTTTATTTCCTCTATAATAAATCAAAGGCACAAAGAATCATATTGCCCTGCGATCCTTCGTGCCTTTATATTATTATATGGATTCCTAATTAATCCTTCAACTTTGCGCTTGCATCCTTGATTCTTCTCATCGCCTCCCTTATGTTATCATCGGAAGTGGCGTAGCTGAGACGCAGATAACCCGGTGCGCAGAATGCACCGCCATCCACCGTTGCCACATGAGCCTCCTCAAGAAGATACATCACATAGTCAGCCGAAGATTCAATCACCTTCTCACCGGCTTTCTTTCCTATATAATGACTCACCTCAGGGAAAAGATAGAACGCACCCTGTGGCTCATTGACAATCCATCCGGGGATTTCGCGGGCAAGATCTACAATCAGATTGCGGCGGCGTTCGAAAGCCTTGCGCATCTCCTCCACACACTCCTGCGGACCGCGATAGGCAGCCTCTGCTGCTTTCTGCGCTATAGATGACGCACCCGATGTGTATTGTCCCTGAAGTTTGCTGATAGCCTTGGCTATAGGGAGCGGGGCTGCGATAAAGCCGATACGCCAACCGGTCATGGCATAAGCTTTCGACACACCATTCACAACCAGGACACGGTCGCGAACACCCTCAAATTCATATAAAGAATGTATCCCATCCTTACCGATGAAGTTGATATGCTCATAAATTTCATCGGAAAGAATAAGAATATCGGGATACTTTGCCAATACCTCAGCCAACCCTTTGAGCTCATCATAGCTGTAGATGCTCCCTGTAGGGTTGGAAGGAGAATTGAGCATTATCATCCTTGTTTTATCCGTGATGGCAGCCTCAAGCTGCGCGGGAGTGATCTTGAAATCCTGATCCACACCGGCATGGATTGTAACAACCTTTCCTTCAGCAAGCTTCACCATCTCCACATAGCTCACCCATGCCGGAACCGGAATAATCACTTCATCGCCGGGATTGATGGTGGCAAGAATGGCGTTGGTCAGCTCCTGCTTGGCTCCATTTCCCACTACAATCTCCGCCGGTGAGAAGTCCATACCGTTCTCTTCTTTCAGCTTCGCGCTTATGGCCTCGCGCAAAGAGATATATCCGGCCACAGCGGTATAGCGCGAATAATTCTCATCGATTGCCTTCTTGGCGGCTTCCTTGATGAAATCGGGGGTATCGAAATCCGGCTCGCCCACCGACATATTGATCACATCTACTCCGGCGGCCTTCAGCTCGCCGCTCTTCTGCGACATTGCCAATGTGGCCGATACCGCAAGATTATTCACTCTATCTGAAATCTGTGCCATATAATGTTGATATATTGTTTAGCTGTTACATATAATAAATCGTGCAATTCCCAACACTCATGTAACATTATATTTGCGAAAATAGCGAATTTAACGCTTTGTTCCAAATATTTTGATTAAATTTACTCCGAATTTACATTTTTCCACATCACCGGGGCTTCGACCTCCCCCGGATACAATTATTTCACCCTATGAAAAAGATATTTGATTCTTCCAGACTCCACCTCACCCTGATAGCCCTCTCGGCCATCATTCTGTCGTCGGTTTTCTCTTCCTGCTCAGGAGATAAAACTGAAGTGAGCGACCTGCTTGCCACTGTTCCGGCTGATGCTTCGGCTGTAGCTGCCATCAGCATCAAGAACATTGTCGAGAAATCGGGATGCAAGATCGACGGCTCGAAAATCATTCCCGGAAAGGAAGTGGAGGCTCTCTCCGGCAAAATAGAAGATAAGGATGCCAAATCTCTTAAGGAGATTCTCAATGGCGACACCGGAATAGACCCTTCAGCCGCCGTATTCTTCATTGAGGGCAACAACCAGTATATAACCGGCTTCCTCGCCGACCCCAATAAATTCAAATCATATATCGGCAAAGCTGCCAATGAGGCCTGGAATTCTCAGAATGGTATCGACCGTTGCCGCAATATGGCTGTAAAGGGGAATCAGTTCTGGATCCGATCCAACCATAATAATGATATCGACCCTGAGGAAGTGAGCCGCTTCTCCTCTCTGAGCGAAAAGCTCTCTTTCCTTTCCAATTCATACGCCGACAAACTCTCAAGCATTGAAAACGACCTCGAAGGATGGGGAAATATCTCCTCTCTATATGGAGCTTCCGGAATGTCGTTCCAGGAGAAGACAATGGCCGGAATAGCATTGGCAATACTTTTCTCCGATGCCCAGGACCTCACTTATAGCGCTAATTTTGAGAAGGGTAAGTTTGTATCCACATTGAGCGTGCTAAATTCCAAAGGTCAGCAAGCCAAGTTCAACCTCCCTGTGGAACGCATCGACCCGGCCATGATCAAATCTCTCACACCTTCAGCCGAGATGGTGGCCGGTATAGCCATCTCTCCCAAACTTGTGGAACAGCTTAAGAATGAACTCGGCAAGAACAATATACCCGGATCTGAATTGGTGGTATCAGCTCTTTCTTCTATTGATGGAACCTGTCTGGTGGCTACCGACAAGGAGAATGTGAAAGGCGTGGTATCCACCAACGGACAGAACACCGCCGCCGTAGCCGATCTAATCTCCGACAACTTCGGATTCACCGTAACCATGGATGGGAAGTTACTCAATTTCTCCAAAGGTCTGGTGAGCGGATCTCTTGAAACCGAAAAAGTGGCCTCGATGTTCAAGGGATCCATGTTCGCCATCGCGGCTGCCGGCACAAATTTCACAATGCCCGGCTTCAAGAACACCCCGGTGAGCACCATCTTCGCCGCCCTCGTTCCCGACAACGGATCTATGAAAGTTTCTATGGAGGTTCTTTCCCCCGATGAGAAAGAGAATTTCCTTATCTCAATATTGAAGGGAATCTGATCCCCTATTATCCTTACGTAAGGTCAATCTTGAATACTTACTTAGATGAGAATAGATGAAATAAAACTCGAACACACGCTGCCGCGTGTGTTCGTTTCTGAAAAGATACCAGCCTCCGATGTGTGGCAGGCATCCCTGACACTTCGCCGTGGCCAACATTATCTTATCGAGGCCGCAAGCGGAGGCGGAAAGTCATCCCTGTGTGCTTATATCTTCGGATCACGAACAGATTATGAAGGAAAAATCCTATTTAACAACGAGGACATAGCCTCTTTCGGAATCGACCGATGGCAGGTAATCCGGCGTTCCAATATAGCATACCTTCCCCAGGAACTTTCCCTCTTCCCCGAACTCACAGCATGGGAGAACATACAACTCAAGAACCGTCTCACCTCCCATGCCACAGATGAAAGGATAGAGGAATGGATGGACCGCATCGGAATCTCCTTCCGCCGCGACTATCCCTGCGGCAGAATGTCAATAGGCCAGCAGCAGCGCGTAGCCATCATACGAAGCATCTGCCAGCCTTTTGACTTCATCCTCCTCGATGAACCTGTGTCTCACCTCGATGAAGAAAACAACCGTATCGCCGCTTCCATCATCTCGGAAGAGGCCGCGCGTCAGGGGGCCGCAATCGTCTCAACTTCCGTAGGCAATCCTCTCATACTAAACAGCCCTATCCGTTTGTCACTATGAATATCATAAGCCGACTCCTTAAAAAGAATATTTCGCCGGCACGCATTGCCGGGTTCATCCTCTCCAATTTTATCGGACTCGCGATTGTGCTCGGAGGCCTCATCTTTTATCTCGATGCCCGATCTATCTGGGAATCGGAAGATAGCTTCATCCGATCCGATTTCCTCGTGATCAATAAGAAGGTTACCTCCGGCAACACATTCGGTGCATCCTCCTCATTCTCCCCCCAAGAGGTGAAGGAGGTGATGGATCAGCCCTGGGTGAGGAAGGCAGCGCCCTTCACCGCGTCGGCCTACCGCGTGCGGGGCGCTCTGAATCAGAACGGTCGAGGAATGTCAACAGCAATGTTCTTCGAGTCGATTCCGGATGAATATGTAGATGTCCCCAAAGCGCAGTGGAGCTGGCAGGAAGGTTCCGACGAGGTGCCTCTGATCATATCAAAAGATTACCTCACACTCTATAACTTCGGATTTGCCACTGCGGCCGGTCTCCCCAAGATGTCGGAAGGACTCATGAGCGGAATCCCCCTCGACATCACTATCTATAATGAAGATAATTCCAAGGCAATCCAACTCCACGGACGTGTGGCCGGTTATTCCAACCGACTCAACACCATCCTTGTCCCCCAGAATTTCATGGACTGGAGCAACGGGCAATTATCGGCCGACGCAGCCACTTCCGACCCCTCGCGTCTCATAATAGATGTTAATTCTCCCGGTGATGTGGCTATCAATGAGTTTCTCGACAGTCACGACTATGAGGTGGCAGGCGACAAGACAGCCGCCTCGGCTTCATTCCTCCTCAAACTTGTGGTAGGGATCGTACTCGCTATTGGAGCGATCATCACTCTCCTCTCTCTCTTCATTCTCATGCTCTCGGTGTCGCTGCTGATGGAGAAGAACCGCGAAAAACTCCATTCCCTCCTCATGTTAGGCTATCCTCTCAAGACAGTGGGGGCTCCATATAATAAGATTGTGATCGCAGCCTCTGTCGGAGCCTGTGTCCTTGCTCTTGCCGGCACACTTTGTCTGCGATCCATATATCTCGAACCCCTGCGTGGTCTCGGAGCGGAAACAGGATCTTTCCTGCCGGTCGTGGTGGTGGCACTCCTTCTCACAGCAATCATCATTGTTTTCAATTGCGTTGCTGTCTCACGCAAAGTGAAGGGATCCTGGAGAATCTCGAAATAGAATATATAAATGTTAAAACTGTTAATTAACATTGTTAATTTAGGTTTATATTTCTTAAAATCGCTCATATTCCTTACCTTTGTGATTGCCTTAGCTCTCCTCTAAGACAAACCCATCTCTCCCGATGAGAAACAAAGCTATGTGAATTTCTCGCCCAACAAATTGAAACATACCGCTTTAGGCTTATATAAATAAATAGATTGACCTTAAAACCCAGCCGTAATGACTCAATTTCACAATGAGTTGAAAGAGACCACCTTACGCAGGTTCGGACCTGAAGATCCGGCCTTTTCCGGCATGTACCCCATTGGGAACTGCCCCATCGGACTGCAAGAACCGATGGTGACGATTCCGACCATAAACGAGATTATTAAACTTAACTAATTGTATAACTTAATTTTCATTCTTGCATGAAGAACATCTGTTTTCAGCTGAATCGGAAGTTATGGGTCACCATGATAGCTCTCTTGGTGCTCGCGCTTCCCGGCTTCGCGCAAAAGATCACAGTCCACGGACATGTGGCTGATGAATTGGGCGAAGACCTGATCGGTGCCTCCATTATGGAAAAAGGCACAACCAACGGTACGTCAGCCGACTTGGAAGGTAACTTCACTTTGACCGTGGCTCCCAATGCCACGCTCGTTGTGTCCTATGTGGGTTACGACCCCATGGAAGTGCCTGTCAATGGCCAGACCAACCTTAACATCGTTATGAAGGAGAACTCCACCATGCTCGCCGAAACTGTCGTGATCGGTTATGGTTCGGTGAAGAAATCCGACGCCACCGGTTCTGTGGCTATCGTCACTCCCGATGATGTGGACGCCGGTATCTCTACTTCCGCTCAGGACCTCCTCGTGGGTGCAAGCCCCGGTGTGGTTGTTACTACTTCCGGTGGTGACCCCACAGGCAACGCTAACATCCGTATCCGTGGTGGTTCCTCTCTGTCGGCTTCCAACGACCCCCTTATCGTGATCGACGGTGTGCCCCAGAGCAACCAGAGCAACGCCGGTGGTGCCAATGCACTCACCATGCTTAACCCTCAGAACATCGAGAGCATGACCATCCTTAAGGATGCTTCCGCTACCGCTATCTACGGTTCGCGTGCATCTAACGGTGTGATCATCATCACTACCAAGAAGGGTAAAAGCGGTCGTCCTCAGGTGAACTTCGCTGCCAACTTCCATGTAAACACTGCCCGCAAGACCCTCAAGATGATGGGTACTCAGGAATATGTGAACCTTATCGAGAAGTATGGTAACGACCGTGCTAAGGGATTCCTCTATGCTAATCCCGTTAATCCGGAGCTCGGCACTGAGCAGGGTTCTGCTTTCAACCTTTATGATACAAACTGGCAGAAAGAGGTGCTCCGCACTGCTTTCTCTCACGACTACTCTCTGAGTGTCGGTGGTTCCGCAGGCTGGCTCCCCTATCGTGTCAACGCTTCTTATACTGACAACCAGGGTATCATCAAGACTTCTTCGATGCAGCGTGCCACTGTTGGTTTCAACCTCAATCCCAAATTCCTCCAGGATCATCTTTCTGTTAGCTTGAACGCTCAGGGTTCTTGGGTACGCACAGGCAATGCCGCCGGTGTGATGGGTACTGCCGTTGGTATGGCTCCTGTTTATCCTGTATATGCACAGTATGCAAAGGCCGCTCCCGACATGCCGGATCCCTATAACGGTTTCTTCAACATCTTCCTCGGTAACGGTATGCCGCAGGAGAATGCTTCTCAGAACCCTGTTCAACAGCTTATGGACCAGAAGACTATCGGCAAGACTCTTAACTCTACCGGTAATATCGCTATCGATTATTCTCTTCACTGGCTCCCCGAGTTGCACTTCAACCTTAACTTAGGTTATCAGGTTTCTAAGAATAACTCTACCACCGACACCGAAGCTAACTCAATCATGGCTTGGAGAAGCAACTATAAGGATGGTGCCGGAACTCACTATAAATGGTATGAGCTCCAGCGCAACACCAACCTCTCTTTCTTCATCAACTACAAGAAAGAATTCGAAGCTGCAAAATCCAACCTCGACGTGACTCTCGGTTATGACTGGCAGCGTTTCGACTATCACGGTCGCAGCGAGTCTCTCATCAATACTCTCGGCTACAATATGGGCTATGCCGGCGATGTATTTACTATCACTGAAAATCCTGAGTCTGCCGAACATATCGGCCACAGCTACAACGACGCTCCTATGAGCCGTTGGGGTAACATCAACCAGCTTGTTTCGTTCTTCGGTCGTATCAACTATATCTTCGACGACACTTATCTCTTGACTTTCACTCTTCGTGATGACGGTTCTTCTCGTTTCTCCAAAGATAACCGCTGGGGTCTCTTCCCCGCTGTCGCTCTGGGATGGAAGATCAACAATATGTCATTTATGGATGCATCTCGCAGCTGGCTTAACGACTTCAAGCTCCGCCTCGGTTGGGGTGAGACCGGTCAGCAGGATGTGGGCGACTACTTCCCCTATCTCCCGATCTATACAGATTCTTATCAGTTAGGTTTCCAATATCTTGATCCTACCGGTTCAGGAAAATGGATCAACCCCCTCTATCCTAACTCTTATAACGCCGACCTCAAGTGGGAGACTACCACTACCTGGAACGTTGGTCTTGACATGGGCTTCCTCAACAACCGCATCACTCTTGCTGCCGACTGGTATCTCCGCAAGACCCGCGACCTTCTCTCAAGCGTGCCTACCGCCGCAACCAACACCTCCAACTATCAGCTCCGCAACATCGGTAACATGGAGAACCTTGGTGTCGAGGTTACTGTTGGTGCTAAACCCGTCATCACCGACGACTTCACTTGGAACACAAGCGTGAACGTTTCCTGGAACAAGAATAAGATCACCAAACTCCAGGGTGAAGGTATCGACTCAGCTATCTCAGCTATCGGTCTTCCCTCAGGAACAGGTGGTAACCTTGCATGGCACATCGTTGGCGAGCCCGCTTTCACTTTCAAAGTGTATGAGCAGGTTTACGACCAGAATGGTGATCCCCTCGAAAACCAGTATGTTGACCAGAACCAGGATGGTGTGATCGATGATAACGACCTTATCATGTACCACTCTAAAGATCCTAAGGTAACTCTTACCTGGAACAACAACTTCTCTTGGAAGAACTGGGATCTCGGTTTCTCACTCCGTGCTAATATCGGTAACTACGTTTATAACAACCTCAAATACTCCAACACTCGAGTATATAACGTATCTGCCGCACAGTATCAGCTCGGTAACCTTCTTTCCGATACTCCTCTCTTCTATGATCCCGCCAGCGCTAACAATCTTCCGCTCTCAAGCTATTTCGTAGAGAACGCAAGCTTCCTCCGCTGCGACAACATCACTCTCGGCTACACATTCCGCGATGTATTCAAAGGCAACGGTATGATCCGCGTATTCGCTGCAGTTCAGAATCCCTTCGTGATCACTACTTTCTCCGGTATCGATCCTGAGGAATTCGGCGGTGTTCAGAGCGATCCCTATCCCCGTCCTATCACCACATCTCTCGGTCTCGTGGTTACATTCTAATCTTTATACTTTACTCAAAGAATAGAACATCAATATGAAAACATTCAATAAAATATTTCTTAGCTTGGGTGTGGCAGCGTCGGCACTCGGTCTTTCATCCTGTGTGAACGACCTTGACCTTCAGCCTCGCGACCCCAGTCAGACGACAGACGTATCCAACGATATTGATCGTGTCTTCGCTGACATCTATCTTAACTTCTCCACCTACGGAGCCAACGGAAATTCACCTGTAGGCGGTTTCGATGGTGGTATGGCAGCTTTCCAGCGTGCGATGTTCATCGCCGAGGAGATCCCCACCGATGAGGCTTGCTGGCTCTGGGACCCCGCAGATTATGGTACTGCTTACAATGGAGGTCTCTTCAATGCAAACCAGGGATGTCTCTACGGTTTCTACTCCCGTCTGATCATCAACATCACTCTCTGCAACCAGTTCATCCAGAACGTTAACAACGGTTACTTCAACCTCCCCACCGAGCAGGACAAGGCCCGCGCACAGGAATATGTGCTTCAGGCAAAGGCCCTCTGGGGTGCATGCTATTATTACATGCTTTCGTTCTATGACAAAGTGCCCTATGCTGATGTTAACACTCCGGTAGGCGCGATGCCCGAACAGCTTCCCCGTACTGAGGTTTATAACCGCGTGGTTGCCACTCTCGAAGATGTTGTGGCTTCATTCCCCGCAAACCAGAAACCCGTATATGGTTTCGTAGGTCTCGATATGGCTGAGTCTATCCTTGCAAAGATTTACCTCAACGCAGGTGTATTCACAGGCACTCCGGCTTACGACAAGTGCTATCAGCACTCCAAGAACGTTATCGACCGTCTCGGTCACGGTGGCTACTATGGCAACGGACTTGCCCGCAGCTACAATGCTCTCTTCGGCGCTAACAATGATCAGTATGTTGTAGGTAACGCAGGTAATGAAGTAAATGAAATTATCTGGACTATCCTCGGTGACAATGTGAACCTCACCTCATTCTCAGGCGCAGGTTTCCTTCAGGCCGGCTGGATCGGTGACAACGGTGTGAGCGAGACCTTAGGCAAGCCCACCCGCAATGAAGATCTCAACGGCACCACAGAAGAGACTGCCAGTGGAACAATCATCTATAAGTATTACGAAAACGATGCCGATTTCGCTGATGCTGAGAAAACTTACAATGATGCCAAAGAGTGGCAGAAAATTGTTTCCGAAGTTATCAATGGCGTGGCTTATTCTTTCGATCCTACAGCAACCGGTTATGTGGCTCAGGACTGGTATAACGCAGGCTACGGCTGGAAGTGTATGGTAGCTCGTAAGTCTTTCGTTCGTAAATTCGAATGGGATGACGTGAATATGTCTGTTTCCAAAGACCGCCGTGTATCTCTATGGCAGACCTCCGCTCACGGTTTCACCGCAGAGAATCCTTCTCTCGTGGGTGACGACTGGGGTAAGAACGGTTATCTCTGTCCTAAATACTCTAACTGGGCTTATAACGAAGACGGCACAATCAACGAGGCTCTTTCTCCCAAGGCTCCGGATGAGACCGGTTCTGCCAAGGGCGACTATGCTGCAATCCGTCTCGCTGAGGTTTATCTGATGGCTGCAGAGGCTATCCTTCAGGGTGGTGGCGGAAGCCAGACCGAGGCTCTCCAGTATGTTAACTGGATTCGTGAACGTGCATACGCCGACGCTCCGGGTTCTACCGACCACCACTGGACTTCTCTCAACATGAGCGACCTTCAGAACGAGCGTTGCCGTGAGCTTTATCAGGAGAATGTGCGTCGTTCCGACCTTATCCGCTGGAATCTCTGGTCAACCGGTTATACCTGGGAATGGAAAGGTGGCGTTCAGAATGGTACCAACATTCCTGAATATACCAAGTGCTTCCCGATTCCTACTCGTGTGATGACTGCTTCATCTTTCGAACAGACCACTGGTTATTAATCAATTCAATTTCGTCAATAAAATGAAAAAGATATCAATTTTAATGGCTATGGTGGCTATGGTGCTCGGCTTCTCTTCCTGCAAGCAGGAGGATGAACCCAAATACCATGCCCCCACAACTTTCACCGTAGCTCAGCCGGCTCTGCAGAATCAGGCTTTCCGCACAAATTCCGAGATGACTGACAAGGAGACTTTCGACCTTTTCTGCTCACAGCCCGACTACGGATATTCCGCGATCTGCAACTATTCCGCTCTTGTATCGCTCAATCCCGATGCTCCTCTTGAGGATTGGATTGCGCTTCCCAACGAGAACTCCACTTCTGCTCAGATGGCAATCAAGACTTATGAGCTTGGTGTGGCAGTGAATCAGCTTCTCAACGTGGAGAATCAGGCAGACTTCGATGCCCGCGACCTTTACAATCAGGAATTCAAATGCTATTTTAAGGCTGTTTGCGAGATTCCCGGTGTTGAAGGTTCCAAAATTATCAGCTCCAACACTGTTTCTTACAATAAGGTAATGATCAACTATGCTGAGAAACTCGCCGGCTGGATCTATATCTGCGGTGATGTGGAGAACATCAATACCGGTATTGCCAACGGCTTCACAGCTCCGAGCGTAGCAAATCTCGCCCTCTATAAGGACAACTTCGCTCTCTATGAGCCCGAAGATAAGATCGGTGAGAAACTTTATGTTGGTTCATTCAACGTGACTCCCAAGGAAGCTGCAACTAAGCCTGAAACTTCTGATCCGTTCAACGTTGACCAGTGTGCTCAGTTCCGCTTCTTCACCGACCTTCTCGGCTGGACTCCCGATGCTTCTCTCGGTTCCAATGAGGCTGACTTCTTCTGTGATCCTATCACTGATAAATATCAGGCCGGTTACACCGGGGATATCGTGGCTCAGGGTCTTGGCAACTGGGGTATCTTTATCACCGAGCCTGTGCCTGTGACTATCGTTGTGGATGTTCCGAATCTCAAGGTATATGTTAAGGAAGGCGTTCACGATGTTACATTCGTGGGCCGCGATCCCGAGTTCAATTGATCCAAATAGTGGCTTGGAAGGGAGAAAATTCTCCCTTCCAATCCCAATCAATTCTTAATCAGAAATTAAAGAAATGAAAAAGATAAAATTATTCTCAGCTTTGGCTCTGGCTCTGGTCATGACTTCTTGTGATGACTTCGATCTTCCCAATCCTCCGGGTCAGACCAATCCCGATCCTGATGCATATTTTGCCAATACGGATCTTGAGCTCGCTCCTGTGAGTGAGACTCTGCAGCTCACCGAGGCTACTGAGGCCAACAAATTTGTCACTGTAGCTAATATCACAAAGCTTGAAAACTTCCCCTCTGATTACACGCTCGAGGTAGATATGGAAGTAGGAAGCAATGATCAGTTTGCAAAGACCACTACCGTGGCTACTACTATTGATGGCAACGCTGTCACTCTCGACCCCAGCATCCTGAATGGTGCTATTCAGAAAGTGATCACTAAAGCTCCCGGCACTTACGATGTTAATTCCCGTTTCGTGGCTTATGCCTCAAAGGGAACTACTCGTATCCGTCTCGGAGGTGTTAATAATTACTATCTCACCGAAGCTCTCAGTGTCAAGACTTACGATGCTGAGAAGGTGATCGAGAATATGTATTATATCGTGCCTTGCAATGGTGATGGAATTCCCAACTGGAACGGTGCATTGGCTATGAACAACAATGCCGGCGAAGGTGCTAACGGATATGATCATCCTGAGTTCTCACTCAAGATCGAATCTCCCGTTCCCGACGGATATTACTTCAAGATTGCTTCCCAGTCTGTGATGACAGCTCAGGATGCCACACAGCTCCTTGGCGTGAACGCTGCAGCTGATGGATTCGGCGGTAAGCTTGGTGCAAGCTATGAGGTTGGTCACATCGAAATCACCGGTGACGTGCTCGTTACTATCAACGTTCAGGATGACGCCGTGACTTACAGCTATGCATTCAGCGTGCTTTATCCTTACACCGGTTCTGTGAAGGCTGAGAACCTCATGCTTCTCTACACCAACAATTACATCGACTACAGCGGTGTTTGTGCATTGAACGGTGCTTGGTTCCTCGGTGCTTATCCCGAGAAGACCAAAGAACCTCTCTTCAAGCAGAGCGACGAAGCTGAGCCTACTCTCAGCGAGGATGGCTACACTCAGGATGGTCTCCTCTCTACCAACGGCGGTGCTAACATCAAGACTCCTGTTAAGGGTAACCACCTCTATTGGGTATCTGTCAACCTCCCCGGTCTTACCTACAGCACTACCTTGATCGAAAACCTCGGTCTCGTTGGCGCATTCAACGGTTGGAACGAGAAAGAGAACATTGAGCTCACTCCTTCCAAGGATCTCAAGGTTTGGACTGCTACAGATGTTGAGCTCGATGGCGAATTCAAGATCAATGCCAACAAGGCTTGGGCTATCGGCTTCAGTGGTCGTCAGGTTTCTCAGGATTCCGGCGCTGTTATCTATAACGTTAACAAGCAGGACGGCGGCGACAACCTCAGCGTTGAGAAGGGTAAATATGATGTAGAACTCAACTTCACAGTTCAACCCTACGTTCTTACTCTTAAGAAGAAATAAATCACTTGCGGCTAAGCCGTAATCCTTAATAATCCCGGAGCTTCCACGCTCCGGGATTTTTTATTTATCACCGCGTTTTTGAATTTAAAAAATTTTTAATACCTTTACGAGACAATAAAATTAGTCATTTAATGAAATTAATCGAATTAAATCTTAAATACATTCTTGAATTGTGTCGGCAGTACAAGGTAAAGACACTTTCAGTATTTGGATCAATACTGACAGAAAAATTCAACGATAAGAGCGATGTTGACTTGCTTGTGGATTTTGAGTCTAATGATCCGGACATGTTTTACTATGTGTCTAATTACTTTGATTTTCGAGATGCTCTTGAGAAGCTGTTCAACCGTAAGGTAGATCTAATTGAATATGGATCCAATCTTAATCCTATATTCAAAGCATTAATTGATAAAAAAAGAAAGTGATATATGGATGATTTATACCACTCAGATTATTAATACTTACAATTCATAATTAAAAAACTTTTCAAAAAAAATTAAATTTTTTTTTTGAAATTAAAAAAATTGTTCTTACCTTTGCACCGAAAATAGGCGCAAGAGCAAAACCCATGAAAAGGCTCCGTAACCTCAATTGACCGATACCCCTTCTTAAGAGATAAGGTCAGGCTTAACTTAGACAATTAATTAATAATTTTCATAAATATTTAACTTAAAATCTACTTCATTATGAAGAAATTTTACGCTTTTGCAGCTGCTGCCATTTGCGCACTCGCAGCTAACGCACAGAATGGTGCTCCCCTCTATGCAACTGGTGCAGGTCCTGCTTTCGATCCCGCTTGGGCTCCCGAATCACCCGCACAATTCGAATATGCAAATGGTGAATATACACTTAAGCTCGAAGGTCTTACCCAGTTTAAGATTTCAACCGCTATGGGTGACTGGGATACATTCAACGGTGGTGCTCTTTGTGTTGAAGGTGGTGCAAAACTTGAAAGTGGTGTAGAGGCAACTCTCGTTGCAGGCGATGCAAACATTGCAACTGCCGGTTCCGCCACTTATACTGTTACTATATCAGGCGACCTTACTAAAATCAAAGCAGTTGCTGATGGCGAAGTTAACACTAAATTCCCCGATGTATATGTTCGCGGTGATATGAACGGTTGGGGTGTTGACGATGCATGGAAGATGGAAGTTGTAACACCTGAGAAGGTATTCAAACTCACAGTCCCCGAACCTATCGCAGTTGGTACAGGATTCAAATTCGCTGATGATGCTTGGAACGATGTAAACTGCGGTGGTGACGGCAACGCTATCGATGCTGATGTTGAAACTCAGGTATTCAACGGTGGTAACCCCGCTAACATCACTCTTACTGAAGAATTCGAAGGCACTATCTTCCTCAACCTTGATCTCGATGGCGAACAGTATGTAGTATTCGCTACTGATGAGAATTCTACTCCCGACTGGGGTATGTCAGGCGTAGCTAACGTAGATACTGACAACAATGTTGCTCCTAAATACTTCAACCTCCAGGGTGTACAGGTAGCTAACCCCGAAAACGGTCTCTACATCGTAGTTAAGGGTGACAAAGCTTCTAAAGTTCTTGTAAAATAAGAAATTCTCCCCTTTAAGGGATTTATGAAATAATATATCCCATAAAGAGATATGTAAAAATGGTGTTAATCGCAAGATTAACACCATTTCTTAATTTATCCGGAGGAGAGTCAAGTAAGTGCAACCCCTCCGGGGTAGAGGGCATGATGAATAACCAACCGGTGGTAGGCTCGTGCCTCGCCAATCACCGGCTTACCAAAATATAACCACTCCGTGGTAACCTGCCCGACTATCTAAACCACAGTGTCAGTAAGTGCAATCCCTCCGGGATAGAGGGCATGATATATGATTTACCGGTGGTAGGCTCGTTCCTCGCCAACCATCGGCTTACCAAAATATAACCACTCCGTGGTAACTCGGCCGGATACATCGTACACAACCTTCCGGATATATCCGCAAAAACCATCCGGATACCCATACCCCGGAGGGTTCTAGTGGTCGGTTAAGAATATTAGAAGTATTATAGGTAATTTTTTGCTTTAATAGTATAGATATTTTGTGCTAATTATAATATTATACATCCTTTTTCTTGTCAAAAAAGCAACCATTCTTATGACTACAATAACCGTTTTTTCGTTTTCCGACCACTAGAACCCGGAGGGGTTACACCTTGGTTAGCCGGGGGTTAGCGAGGTACGAGCATACCCCCGGTAACCCATTATATTGACCATCTACCCCGGAGGGGTTACACCTTGGTTAGCCGGGGGTTAGCGAGGTACGAGCATACCCCCGGTAACCCATTATATTGACCATCTACCCCGGAGGGGTTACACCTTGGTTAGCCGGGGGTTAGCGAAGTACGAGCATACCCCCGGTAACCCATTATATTGACCATCTACCCCGGAGGGGTTTCACCTTGGTTAGCCGGGGGTTAGCGAGGTACGAGCTTACCCCCGGTAACCCA
>CAMWUJ010000079.1 GCA_947177405.1 uncultured Porphyromonadaceae bacterium
TCAGCTCAAAAATCTCTCGCAATTGTTAATAAAAAATAAGTTTAAACAACTTCATAATTTGTATTAAACCCAATATCATTTCTGCTTTCATATTACCCATTAGAACGCGCTCTAATATTTTATTTTTCTAAAATAATTATTAACTTTGTTGCTGACAAAATTTTAACCCACCTCATCATGAAAACTTCGCCCAAGATATTGCAGGAGACATTTCTCCGATTAACTTGGACGGAAGTTTATTCCTTCATCAATACATAGAGAGAAATTGCTATCGATATTTTAGGAATCAATGGCTTGGCCAACATATAGGGATAAAAGTTTTCCGAAGTTAATCATTAATTCTTATTAAGCTGAAAACATGAAAATCTCAAAATTATATTTTCTAATTTCTTTTGTTCTTCTCCTGTTGATCGGGGGATGCAAATCCAATTCCAAATCGGATGTAAAAATTAAAGATACCAATACAAGGGACACAATTATTTTGGTGACTGAGAATACTGTGCCATCCTCCTCTGAGGAAACAAAAAAGGTTGAAAGCAATGGCTATCTTCCTGATGATTCTATTCATACACGCTATTTATATGCCTTTTTTGCTGATAACGACAAACACATAGTGACAGCTCCTTTTGATGAGGACCCAAACAAACGATTGCTATTTCCAGGTAATTGGGGTCTAATAGATTATAAAGGGAACGAGATTGTGGATGGAAAAAATATCTGGATTGAACCATCTTTTGATAAATGGGGCTATATGGAATTTCCCAATCCTGATGGATATGTGGTGTTCGGAAAAAAAGAGAAGGGTATGGGAGTGGCAAAAATCACAGATAAATTTGAAGAAATCTTACCTCCAAAGTATGAGGAGTTGAAACTCTTCGGCAAATATGCAGTGATTCCAAATAAGAAAAATCAACAGGATATCATTTTTCTTCCCTCCAAGAAGAAAATCGGAAGCATCTCCTCCAATATAAATATACAAAATATTGGTGAAAACAAAATATTATGCCGCGATAAGACCACTCAGTCTCTATACATTCTTGATCCATCGGGGAAAACAATCATATCATCCGAAAAACTAAAAGAATACATTGAAATATATCCATTTAGCGAAGGATTGGCAATGGTGTCAAGTAGAAATAATGAAAAAATTGGCTTCATTGAAGAGAATGGCAAATTAGTCATTCCTATAAAATATGACTTTAAGGAATATCTCCCTCTTCCCTCTTTCAAAAAAGGGTTGGCTATTGTGGAGCATAACGGAAAAATGGGTGCTATCGATAGAAAAGGGAGAACTGTTATTCCTTTTAAATATGATGAGCTAATCGTCAAAGATGACACCTTCATAGGAACTACCTATAATGACTCGGGAAAGAGAGGCACATCCATGCGCATCAACAATAAAGGGAAGGAGACAGGAAAATATACTCCAACGCATCCAAGTGATGAATGGGAGACATATTATACATATAAAGAAAATGCATATGGTAACCAAGCCCTCGATCTCGAAGGATATAAGGATAAGAATGGAAGAATAATGCTACCGGCTAAATACAGATATTGCTCCCAATTTAAAAATGGATACGCCATCGTATTTTTAGGCAACCATGTCGTGATGATTGATTCTAAGGGAAAAGTGATTCTTGACAGTCTCGCACTAAGAAATCAACATATGCTACCGGGATAAAACGAATGTTCAGGCTCCGTCTCAAAAATGAGGCCTTATGTTAGAAAAATAGGCACAAAAAAAATTGATTGTCATCCCGACAACCAATCTTGCGTTAACCTTAAAATCTAATACCATGAAAAACTCACTGCAAAATTATAAAATATTTTTCAAAACAATGTTATATAACATAAAATAATTTTGTAATTTAACACGTTTTAACCTAAAAGATAAAGTCAAGAAGTAAATTTTACATCCGTTAACAATCAACCGGTAAAATTTTCTATTAAGAAAAATTATCAGGCCTATGATGAATTGTATTGAGACCGGCCTTCTTGGCTTGTTCATGTTGTAGTGGACGCGGAATGTAGAACCGGCGACCATCCTTTATCAGATACGAACCGGTCTGATGAAAATTAAAGGATATTCCTGCAGCCTCAGATTGGTCGCGAAGGGATAAAACCCAATCAAAATCTAAACAGCGGGCATATTTCCCCGACTCTCCTCCTACAGAAACCTCCTCTATGAGCTTCGAATCAAGATATCTGGTTATCTCTATTTTTTCAAGAAGCGGAGCAGCGACTATTATTCGGTGACGTATAGGGAGAGACAGAAAAATCGGCAAACGAAAATCCGCCCGTTCCTGATTCTCTACCGTGCAACCAATCCCTACATTCTCAAATCCTTCTCCCCAATCATCCGGTAGACATTCCTCAAGACGATCAATGCGCTTTGTGAAGAAAAAATAAGTGCAATCCTTACGTTCCCTGATAATATCCCATATTTCCGGACGCCATTCATCAGCCTCTTTAATAAGAAAGTCGGATGTGAAACATAACGCAAATTCCGTTCCGGAAGGAAACTTATAGTTTTTCCTCCTGTCCTTTTTCAACGGGAGACGGAATGATCCGGTCTTCCTCACCTCTTTTGTGGGCCTCTTCGATCCGAATGCATAGTCTTCTCTATAAACATAACAATTCTTGCAACCGGCACTTATTTTATGGCAACCATGCCATGGATTCCACATCGGCATATTTTTTTCGTTTAGGTATTTAATCTCATCTCCTTATAGTCTGTCCATAACAACGCTAAGAAAACGGAAATTATTTTTAGCTCGCGAACTGCCTATATGTATATGCAAAAAAATTGATTGTCATCCCGACAACCAATCTTGCGTTAACCTTAAAATCTAATACCATGAAAAACTCACTGCAAAATTATAAAATATTTTTCAAAACAATGTTATATAACATAAAAATATTTCCAAATTTAACATTATTTAAATATAATATAGAATTCTGTTATACGATTAACCTATTTTTAATTTATTATTATAGAAAAATAAAAATTTTATTTCCAGCTTTCCTCTCTTAGATATTATGAATTCGTCAAAATAACTATATACTTCATCCAAATTCCTCAGCTTTATTTTGTAATTAATAAATTTAAATCTAATTTCGCATCATAGCTTGAAACATAACTTCTCATTAAATAAAAATGACACAAAATAGAAACAGTTTACCTAAAGGTTATATTCTCAAAAGCCCGCATTACGAATATCGAATAGAATCCGTGATAGGGAGTGGAGGTTTTGGTATTACATATCTTGCCACAGCTCACATAAAGGTAGGAAACGTATCATTAAAAGCTAAATTCGCTATCAAAGAACATTTTATAAGCAATGACTGCGAGCGCGAGACAGCAACCAGTAGTGTTGTATATTCCAATCCGGCTAAAGAGCGAGTGGAAAACTCACTTAAAGATTTTATCTCAGAGGCCAAACGATTGCATAAAATAGGAGTGGACCATAACAACATAGTAAAGGTGAATGAAGTGTTTGAGGCCAACAACACCGCCTACTATGTGATGGAATATTTAGAAGGAGAATCTCTGAGATCGTACATTAAAAAGAATGGTCCCTTGGATGAGGGCACCACACGATTGATTATGGATCCCATAATGGAGGTAGCCCGATATCTTCATAAAAACAGAATGACCCATCTTGATATCAAGCCTGACAATGTCATGTTGACTCAGGATGAACAAGGACAAATCCGACCTGTATTGATTGATTTTGGTCTCTCAAAACACTATGACAAGAACGGACGTCCCACCTCCACTATCAATACCCTCGGCTGCTCACAAGGCTATGCGCCCATCGAACAATATGCCGGAATCACCATCTTTTCCCCATCTGCCGACATATATGCCTTGGGAGCCACTATGTGGTTTTGTCTCACCGGTAAGGATCCGGAGAAATCGGTTGATATCTCCCCTTCATTTTGGAGAGAAGGCCTACCTGCCAATATTTCCGAACAAACCATTTCTCTGATTGAGAATGCAACAAAGACTAAAAAAGAGGAAAGGGTATTAAGTAGATACGCGGATTCTCAAGACTCAAATAAGACTATACAACTCACACCATCAAATAATTCTAATAATGATAATGCTGTGTTGCGGGGCAATAATGCGTCTTCTTCTAAAAGGAAAACAAGCAAGTATCTCATTATTGGGATCATTACGGCAGTGGTAATTATAGGATTGTCTATTTTGATATTCATAAAGAAGGGAAACGAAGATCACCCCAAGGAGGCAGAAGAAACCATCTTAGCATATCCCGGGTCAAGAGTATCGGATACCAACCATCTTCTCAGTAGCGAGCAAAAGATGGCTTTAAATAGACTTAACGACAGCGTATCTGAGGCTACCGGACTCCAAGTGATTTCCTTAATTCTTAGAAACTCTCATTCCAATAATTTCAAAGCATTTAGCGATAGTGTGTTTAACGCATGGGGAATAGGTAGCTCGAAGGAAAATAATGGAGTGCTGATAGCCATAGACGTGGAAAATGGTCAAACAGCAGTCTCTATTGGTAGTGGTGTCTCCACACCGGAGATAGAATCCACCCCCATCTGGGATTATGTGGTAAATTCCATGATAGCCGATTGTAAGAACGGAGATTATTATAAGGCATTTTTATCCGGAAGCAAAGCAGTGGGAAGATACCCGCATGATTACTCTCCGGCTGACTACAATGCCCTGAATATGAGCACTGCAGTTACTGATCCAATCCATAATAATGACTCTGAACCAGCTTCAAAAAATGAGCCAAAAGAAAATACAATTTCCACAAATGAAAGCAGATCAATTGAAGCCGAAAAAAATAAACCTATGCCAGTGTCGGGATCTGCCAAACAGATGTATTCCACTGGAAAGAAGATGATGGATTCTGGTAATTACCAAGAGGGGTGGCAGAATATCCTTGCCGCCGCTAAAGCCGGTTATGGACCGGCGCAGGATGAGGCCGGCTCGATGTATTGGAACGGTCATATAGATCCTAATGACAATTTCGTAGGATACTCCCGCCATAATAATGCTACAAATCAAAAGAAAGCGTATGATTGGTGGAGGAAAGCCGCCGCCAATAACGTTGGGTTCAGCCAGTTGATGATTGGAGACGCCTATTTGAATGGATTAGCAGGATTTCCACGCGACACGGCACAAGCCGTAAAATATTACAAACTGGCCAAAGTGAATGGATCTAAACGCTGGGCATCCCAAGCATTGGAAAAGATTCCGGCAAAATATAAATAGCATCGGTGGAGTCTTATATAACATAAAAATAATTTATAATTTAACATCTTTTAATATTTCAAGCATCTTTATTCATTTTTACTCACATTCTTATTGCAAGTCCAAACTCTTTTTGCTAAATTTGCATTGAGAAGCATCGGGCAGTAAATCCCTTGAAATAGTCAATTAACAACGGGAGCCCATGCGCTATCCGCAATTATATTCAGATGGAGAAAAAAATTACCGTTGACGGCCTCACTTTTGTGCCATACATAACTAAAGAGGAGATAGAAAAAGAAGTGAAACGCGTAGCTGCGGAGCTTAGGGATGACCTGAAGGGAGGCAACCCTCTCTTCTTATGTGTGCTTACGGGATCATTTATCTTCGCCGCCGACCTCATAAGAGAAGTTGGTCTCAATGATGCCCCGGTAGCTTTCGTGAGATATTCAAGCTATGAGGGCACATCTTCCAGCGGACAGGTGAAACAGCTCATGGGTCTCAAGGAGGATATTTCCGGTCGCGATGTTGTGATTGTGGAGGATATCGTTGATACCGGCCTTACGGCATCTCTTATGGTGGAAGATTTAAAGAAGCGGAATCCGGCATCCATCAGATTCGTGACTCTGCTGCATAAGCCGGAAAGCTCGAAAACCGGTTTCAAACCGGATTATGTCGCCTTCTCCATTCCTCCTAAATTCATTATCGGATATGGCCTGGATCTTGACGGAAAAGTAAGAAATCTGAAGGACATATACGTGATTCAAGACCAGCAGGACTGATTCCCGCCGGCTGAAAAGTTTTCCTTTCAGCTTTTGAGCGGTTGCTTGTATAATATATTTTAAGCTATAACAATATGCTAAACGTAGTACTTTTCGGTGCTCCCGGAAGCGGGAAGGGAACACAAAGCGAAAAACTTATCAAAGACTTCGGTCTTTACCATATTTCCACCGGCGAAGTGCTTCGCGACCATATCCGTCGCGGCACGGATCTCGGCAAGATTGCTGACTCTTATATTTCCAAAGGCCAGCTTATCCCCGACGATTTAATGATACGTATTCTTGACGATGTGCTTGAGAAAGAGGCTGCCGATAAGAAGGGGGTGGTATTCGACGGATTCCCGAGAACTATTCCTCAGGCTGAAGCCCTTAAGGAGCTACTCCTCAAACGTGGCACAGATCTTCATGCCGTGATCGGTCTCGAAGTGCCTGAAGAAGAGCTCGTGGAGAGAATGATCAACCGTGGCAAGGAGACCGGTCGCGCCGACGACAATCTTGAGACCATCAAGAATCGCCTCCAGGTGTATCATAACCAGACACATCCCCTCCGGGACTATTACAATGAAGAGGGTAAGTATTTGCCCATCAACGGTTCAGGATCGGTGGATGAAATCTACGATACGATCGCCTCCGGAATTGAAAAGACAACCGGCCACAAAAGAACAGCAAAATAAGTAGCCCTCCACTTCAATATTTATTATATAATGAGCGTTAATTCAATATGAAAATCAGAATTAACGCTCTATTTTATATATTGCCGCTTCTTTTAGCGGCCGTTCTCCTTGTAGGATGCAAAGGGCCGAAGCTCGCCGAGGCCAACGCACAGTTTGACAGAGGTGAATATTTCAACGCTTCCAAGACCTACAAGGCCATATATAATAAGCTTAATCCAAAGACCGACAGAGAGATGCGTGCAAAAGTGGCATATCAGCTCGCCACATGCTATCGTAAGCTCAATATGGCTCCCAATGCCTCTGCAGCATATCAAAACGCAATAAGATATGAATACCCGGATTCGATGGCATATTATTGGCTGGGACGATCTCTTCAGGCCGAGGGGAAATATCAACAGGCTATAGATGCCTATAACGCCGCGCTCCAATGGCTACCCGACGACGAGCTATCCCAAGAAGGAATTCGTGGATGCCGTATGGCTATTAAGGCAAAAGGAGAAAAGAAAACCAGATATGTGGTTAAAAATGCCAAGCTCTTCAATTCCCGCCGATCGGATTTCGCCCCTATGTATCTCGATAAGGAGCTAAACACTCTCTATTTCACATCATCCACTGAAAAAGCTACCGGAACCAATAAATCGGAGATCACCGGTACAAAGAAGTCTGACATCTTCTATTCTAAAAAGGATGAGCAGGGGAAATGGACTCGTCCCGAACCGGCGGAAGGCGCACTCAATACGGAACATGATGAGGGTGTGGTGAGCTTTTCTCCGGATGGGCAGACAATGTATCTCACTGTTGCCCGACGCGCTCCGGAGGCTGACACTTCGGTAGAAATTTATACCTCCCGTCGCAGTGATGCCACCTGGAGTGAACCACAGAAATTTGAAATCACAGCCGATACCCTTTCTGCTTATGGACACCCGGCCGTGTCGCCTAACGGCACTTATCTATATTTCACCTCCGATATGCCCGGTGGCTACGGAGGGAAAGATATATGGCGCATCAACCTCAAGGAGCGTTCGGGATCGCTCGAGAATTTAGGCCCGCAGATCAATACTCCCGGAGATGAAATGTTTCCTTACCTTCGTACTGACTCCCTGCTCTATTTCTCTTCCGACGGACATCCCGGATTCGGAGGCCTTGACCTCTTCAAGGCTCGTCTCAATTCCACAGGCGACCGATGGAGTATTGAGAACATGGGACTTTCCATGAATTCCTCTTACGATGACTTCGGAATTACTTTCGGCGAAGGGGAATCCGGTTTCTTTTCCTCCAACCGCGGGGATGCGCGTGGTTACGACAATATCTACAGTTTTGAATATCCTGAAATAAAGGTTACTATCTCCGGAATGGTTGTTGATAAAGATGAAGAACCGGTAGCCAACGCCATCATTCGTATTGTGGGTGATGACGGGTCAAACCAGAAAGAGGTGGCTCGCGATGACGGATCTTTCCGTTTCAAACTTGAACGTGGTGTGAAATATGTAATGATGGCCGGGGCAAAGGGATATCTGAATGTGAAACAGGAGTTTGAATCCGACATGGAGGAAGAAGATGCCGATTATGAAGTGGATTTCATGCTCGCTTCCATCAACAAGCCGCAGGTGGTGGAAAATATATTCTATGATTTCGACAAGGCTACCCTACGTCCAGAATCCAAGGAGGCTCTTGACGAGATGGCACAGATGTTGCGCGACAACCCTAATGTCACGATCGAGATGGGAGCCCATACCGACCGGAAAGGAGCGGAGGAATATAACATCAATCTTTCCAACCGAAGGGCAAAGAGTGTGGTTGACTATCTTGTGAGTGCCGGTATTCCCGAATCACGTCTGACTTGGAAAGGATACGGAGAATCAGTGCCCAAAAAGGTAACAAAAAGGATCAACAGGGAATACCCACAGTTTGCTGAGGACACAGTGCTTGACGAGACTTTCATCGAGACTCTTTCCGAAGAAGACAAAGAGGCAGCCGACCAGATCAATCGTCGAACCGAGTTTCAGGTAACCTCTATTGATTATGATATGTATTGAAGTAGTACATTTGTAGTATCACAGATTAGAACAATGAAAAACATACTGAATTTTTTAAAAGAATTATCAGCGAATAATAACCGCGAATGGTTTAATAATCATAAGGATGAATATCTTGAAGTGAAACGCAAGATTGATGAGTTCACAGCATCTCTTATTTCTGCGCTTACAGAAATCGAACCGGATGCCTCTCTCCTATCTCCTGCTGATTGTCTTTACCGCATCTACCGCGACACGCGTTTCTCAGCCGACAAGACTCCCTATAAGACTCACATAGGAATCTATATCAATCCGCAAGGAATAGCTACGGGCGGAAAGAAAAGTGAGTTTTGCGGATATTATATTCATATAGAGCCGGGCAACTGCTTTGTGGCCGGGGGCGCCTGGTATCCTCCTGCTCCGCTCCTGAAAGAATACAGAAGCGAGATCTATAATAACATAGAGGAATATCTGGAGATAATGAATAATCCGGAGTTTGCCACTCATTTCAAGCCATATTGGACAGAGCCATTAAAGACCGCGCCCAAAGGATATCCCAAAGATTGGGAACATATTGAATTGTTAAAGCCAAGGAGCTTCACGGTAGCAGCGCATATTCCGGAGAGGGAGTTTTGTGCCAAAGGGAACGTGGAAAGAATACTGAAACTATGTAAGATACTAAAACCCTACGATGATTTTTTCAACTTCACCCTTGAAGAGCATCCCGAATTAGCAGTCTGCAGGCCGAGACGATAAGCAACACAATATTCTTCTTAAGACGGCCACACGAATGTCCTTTATAAAATAAAGATAAATATGATTGATTCTCCTTTCCTCAACAAACAAAATGAGATTGAAAAAAACTGGACAGGTGATCTCCCCCATTGGCATCAGCTTGAGAAAATGCAGTACCTTACTTTCCGCCTTAATGATTCACTTTCTGAACTCCACCGGAGGATTTTGATGGAAATTCGAGATCATTTTCTTGAGAATCATCCCAAACCTTGGGATAAAGCAACTTTAAGACAATACTACAGAGTTATCGGTCCTAAAGAAGAAGGGCTACTTGATGCCGGTTATGGATCATGTGTCTTGAAAAGACCGGAGATAAGGAATATATTAGTAGATTCCCTTCACTTTGAGGACGGGAAGAAATACCACCTTGTAGGCTATGTAATAATGCCCAACCATGTCCATCTTGTAATGACACCGGAAGGTGAGAATAAGGTGAGTACTTTAGTTGGAAGGATAAAACAGTATTCCTCAAATCGTATTAACAGACTTTGTAATCGTAAGGGAGTGTTTTGGAAAAGAGAAAGCTTTGATAGGGTGGTACGTAGCTATGATAATCTCATCAAAATTTTAGATTATATTATTTCCAATCCTAAAAATTTATCTTCCACTGAATACACTCTCTATATTAATCCTGATTTTCAATTCCTTCTGGGGAATAAGATAGCTAAATATTGATATTTTACAAAGACATTGGTATATCAAACCCCGATGTCTTTGTTGCGGAAGCTGGGAAGCTCCCGCCCCTTTTACTATCCGAGGTGAATTTAATTCTAATTTTTGTTGACCCTATTATCGGGAAGGGGGCGGGAGCTTCCCAGCTTCCGCTGTAACTTCCATCTGCTAAATGCTGGAGGAAAGTTACATTTAATTATTTATTTGAAATTATACAAAGCCACCGGGGTATCGAACCCCGGTGACTTTGTTGCGGAAGCTAGGAAGCTCCCGCCCCTTTTACTATCCGAGGTGAATTTAATTCTAATTTTTATTGATCCTATTATCAGAAAAGGGGCGAAATTTTGGAAATTAGAGAAAGTTTGTTATCTTTACGGAATGATCTAACAATCATTTATCATGACTCTAAGAACTAAAATATTCTTGTTGTTGATTTTGGCCATTATATCAGCTCTTCCTTCCATGGCTTTGACCGGAAAATGGCGTGGAGAATTGACTGTAGGAACTAATAAGCTCCCATTGGTTTTCGGTTTTACGGAGCAACCCGACGGAACAACAACGGCCACAATGGATTCTCCTCAGCAGAATGTCAGAGATCTCCCTCTGGAGGTCATGTTTCTGTCTGCCGACAGCCTGAGTGTGGCTTGCAAAATGATAGGTGCTGAGTATAATGCAAAAAACGAACCGGACAGAATCGTGGGTACATTCTCGCAGCGCGGATATAAGCTACCTCTCATTCTGACACCTGAACTATCGCTGATCGAACGTCGTCCTCAGACTCCACAACCGCCATTCCCTTATATTGAAAAAGACACGGTGTTTTATTCGGCTGATAGCACGCGATTGGCCGGCACTTTGACCATGCTTCCACAGATCTCTGCGAAGTGTCCGGTAGTAGTGATGGTTACCGGAAGCGGCCCGCAGAATCGTGACGAGGAGATTTTTGAGCATCGGCCTTTCGCAGTCATCGCCGACTATCTGGCCCGAAATGGTGTGGCATCATTCAGATATGATGACCGTGGCGTAGCTTCATCGGAGGGGGGCTTTGCTACTGCGACTCTCGATACGTTCAAGGAGGATGCAGAAGCAGCGTTAAAATTTGTCAAGGAGAGCGATGCCTTCGGGAAAGCCGGAATATTGGGTCACTCCGAAGGAGGCACCATAGCGTTGTCGATAGCTGCCGATGGAGATCCAGATTTTATCATTACTCTCGCCGGGGCTGCCGTGCCATTAAAAGAGATTCTTCTGGATCAGAACCGCCGATCTCTTGATGCAAACGGTATTGCCGGTGTCCAGAAGGAATCTTCACTGCGACTCCTCGAATTATTGTTTGACACCATTACCAAGCAGCATAAATCGGGACAGACCGCGCCGATTGATATCGAAAGATTATGTCGTGACAATAATCTGGAGGTGACTCCGGTTGTGATGGAATCGGTAAAACGGAGCAACAGCACGCGCAATGCTTATTTTGATTCTCTTGTCAGCTCGGATCCTACGGATGACATGAAAAAGATAAAATGTCGTGTGCTCGCCATCAACGGCACCAAAGACACACAGGTGAACGCAGACTCAAACCTGGAGGCTATAGCCCGGAATGTCAGAAATGTGGAAATAAAACGAATGGAGGGTCTCAACCATCTCATGCAGCATGCGCATACAGGAGAAGTGGATGAATATGGCGCTATACGTGAAACCATCTCACCTGAAGTGCTTCAGATAATCGGGAATTTCATTCTAAACCAATAAAGCCACATATCAGAAATAAATGATCCGGGATTCAAGCATAGTAGAATACTTGAATCCCGGCTATTATATTAGTTTTTTCTGTCCTTTACTTGTTGATCTTTTCCACAGCTCGGTTGATACGAGCGATCACCTCCTCTTTGGGCATTATCTCAGTAATATCAAACATGTGAGGTCCACGACAGGCACCAACAACAGCAAGACGGAAAGCATTCATCACATTCCCGAGATGATAACCCTTTTCTGCTATCCAGTCGAGCACTATCTTCTCGGCATTGGCAGAAGTCATGTCATCGATGCCTCGAAGCACTTCCACAAGTTCACCCATGATGCGGGGAGTATCTTCGCTCCAGCGCTTTTTCACATCTTTCTCCGCATAGCTATCGGGAGCTACGAAGAAGAAATCAGCCTGATCCCAGAGGTCGGGAACAAGATTGGCTCGGCCTTTCACCATACCGAGAGCCCGTCCGACATATTCATCAGAGAAACCTTCGATACCTTTATCTTTCAGGATGGGTTTGAAGAGTTGGCACAACTCCTCATCTGATTTTCTCATCAGATACTCATGGTTGAACCATATCCCTTTCTTATAGTCAAACTTCGCACCGGCCTTTGAGCAATGTGCGAAAGAGAATTTGTCGATAAGCTCCTGCATCGACATCATCTCGCTGTCATCGCCCGGATTCCATCCAAGCAGAGCCAGGAAATTCACTACGGCCTCGGGCAGATATCCCTTCTCGCGATACCCCGAAGAAATCTCACCTGATTTCGGATCATGCCATTCAAGAGGGAACACCGGGAAACCAAGCTTGTCGCCGTCACGCTTCGAAAGCTTGCCATTACCCACAGGCTTCAGCAGTAGAGGAAGATGCACAAACTGAGGCATAGTATCCTCCCAACCGAAAGCCCGGTAGAGAAGCACATGCAGCGGAGCCGACGGAAGCCATTCCTCACCGCGGATCACATGGCTCACCTCCATAAGATGGTCGTCCACAATATTGGCCAAATGATATGTGGGAAGATCGTCCGCACTCTTATAAAGCACCTTATCGTCAAGAATACTGGAATTGATAGTCACCTTTCCACGCACAAGGTCGTCAACCACCACATCCTCATTAGGCTCAATCTTGATGCGAACCACATACTGATTCCCCTCGTCGATAAGACGTTTCACCTCCTCTTCCGGCATTGTGAGGGAATTGCGCATTCTTCCGCGGGTTGTGGCATCATATTGAAAATTGGGAGTCTCGGCGCGGGCAGCCTCAAGTTCTTCGGGCGTATCGAATGCTATGTAAGCTTTTCCTGCGTCAAGAAGCTGTTGGGTATATTTTCGATAGATATCTCGGCGCTCGCTCTGCTTATAGGGTCCATATTTGCCTCCGAATCCTTCGCCTTCGTCAAATTTTATACCGAGCCAATCAAGGCTCTCACGGATATACTCCTCCGCTCCGGGCACAAAGCGACGGCTGTCGGTATCTTCGATACGGAGTATCATGTCGCCGCCATTCTGGCGTGCGAAAAGATAATTATATAATGCCGTGCGCACTCCTCCGATATGAAGCGGACCGGTGGGCGACGGCGCGAATCTTACTCTTGTCTTTCTTTCCATTTCCTTAATTTTTCCACAAAGTTAGCTCATTTTGGCGGTTTAAGCAAAGAACGCCTCCCTAAAATGAGTTTTTCAGTTTAATGGTCTTTCTCCTGCCTGAGCTTATACTTCTTGCCATCCCAAACGAAGGTCAGATCCGGTTTCAGATAGCTTTTTATCTTGTCGAAATTCTCCTCTCCCATAAATTCTCCCACTGTCAATACTCCCTGGAGCTTTTCCGCACCATTTAGGAAAGTAAGCCGCATCGTTGGGAACGGAACAAGATCTTCTATAAGTTCTTTTATATTTTTATCATTGGTATTGAAGAAATCCAACACATCGGGGTATTCCAGATATTTCTCCCGGGGAAGCTCCTTGAGGTCGGAATCAAAGAAAGACACTTCCGTATCCTCTGCTTGCGAATCAGCGCCGACTGTATAGAGCACCACCGCCGCAGGTTCGTTCCCCTTTTTGGGCTTAAGCATCCCAATCTCCATAGTGGATACAGGAGTGAGACTGACCTTAAGATAATCCGGTGAAACCTTCACAAGCTCCGACACTCCCTCCATCCCGTTGCGTGCCTGATAAATGGAGTCGAGATCGTAATAATCAAGCATATCGAGTCTGGTGTTATGACTAAGGATATCGAGGGTCTTTACAGGAAGATTTGCAAATACATCGCGCGCCCTTAGAGTATCCGGCAACTCCCGGGAAGCGAATGAAGGGACAACAACACCGACAAGCAGTGCCATCGTCCCCAATATTTTCATAAGATTTCTCTTCATTTCAATAGCTTATTTCATAAATATATCGTAGTTGCCATTATATTTAGGCTTCTTCTCTTTTTTATCGCCCTTGGCTTTCTTTTCCTTCTTGCCGGTTTTCAGAGAAGCTTCGGCAGCAAATGGATCGCCTCCATATTCCTTACGCTTTCCACGGCCTTTTTTCTCACCGGTCTTTTCCTTGGATCCAGCTTTTTTCCCTTTTCCTTTTCTTTTCGAATCGGAAGAATAGTCGCGGTCGGTGGCAATCTCGCAATTCACAGGCTGCCCGTAGAATTCCGCATGGCGCAGGGCATCGAGCACACGACGGGCATCTCCCTTGCGCACATCAAAGAGAGTATAATCGGGTAAGAGGTCGATTCGTCCTATCTCAGGCTTGTTTCCTCCCGGCACATTCTTATTGATAAGATCCATGAGGTTTCCCGGGAAGAACCCTGATCCTTTGCCTATATCAACCATCAGACGTTCATACCCTTTCTCCGCTGTGCGACGATCCTTGTTCTTCCTTGCATCTCCTTTCACACGCTCACCTTTCGCTCTTTCTCCCTTATCCTTCGAGCTGGCGTTGAGGTCGATATCAGGCATGTGACGGTAATAATCAAGAAGTCGGTTGAATTCAAGGGAGAGCACACGCTTGAGAAGGTCTTCCTCTGAGAGCCATTCAAGTTTCTTTCTCACACCGGGAAGATACTTTTCAATCTCCTTCTCATCCACCTCAACTTTCTCCAGACGGTCGGCGAGATTATAAAGCTGTTTCTCGATGATATGCTCAGGAGTAGGCACTTTCTTATACTCGAAAGTCTTGCCTATCTTCTTTTCTATCTCCTTGAGCTTCCCTTTCTCACGGGAATGGATGATGGCCACAGCCACACCGGTCTTGTTAGCACGTCCGGTTCGACCGCTTCGATGGGTATAGGTGGCAGGATCATCGGGAAGTCCATAATTTATCACATGGGTAAGATCATCCACATCAAGACCTCGGGCGGCGACATCGGTAGCCACAAGCAACTGGGTCACGTGGTCGCGGAATTTCTTCATCGCCAGGTCTCGCTGACTCTGGGAAAGGTCGCCATGCAGACAGTCGGCATTATACCCGTCATTGATAAGTTTGTCGGCTATCTCCTGAGTTTCTTTCTTGGTCCGGCAGAAAATTATACCGTAGATATTGGGGCTATTATCTACCACTCGTTTAAGGGCAAGGTATTTATCATGAGCCTTAACCATATAATAGATATGGCGCACATTCTTGGAAGCCTCGTTGCGGTTGCCGGCAAGAAATTCCACAGGATCTTTCATATATTTGCGGGCAATACCGGCAATCTCCTTAGGCATTGTGGCTGAGAACATCAGCATCTTGCGATTTTCCGGCACATGGGAAAGGATTTCATCGATATCATCGAGGAATCCCATATTGAGCATCTCATCAGCCTCATCAAGAATAACGGTGTTCACCTTGTCGAGCTTCACCACACCGCGCTTGATAAGGTCGATAAGACGACCGGGAGTGGCAACTATCACTTGCACACCATTCTTTAGCGAACGAATCTGACTCTCAATGCTCGATCCTCCATATACAGGAAGAATCTTGATATCGGGTAGATACTTGGAGAAGTCGGCAAGGTCACCGGCAATCTGAAGGCACAGTTCACGGGTAGGAGCAATGACAAGCGCCTGAGGCACTCTCTCCTCCGGATTCACACGCTGAAGCACAGGGAGCCCGAAAGCAGCTGTCTTTCCCGTGCCGGTCTGCGCAAGACCGATCACATCTCCCTCTCGCTGGATAAGATGGGGAATCACCATCTCCTGGATAGGCATGGGGTGTTCGAATCCCATGTCGGTGATAGCTTTAAGCAGCTCTTCAGAGATACCCAAATCGGAAAATTTCACTCCTTCCGGCACCTCTTCCACCACAACCTCCTCTGCAGGAGCCTCGGCAGCAGCTTCATCTATAAGTTCAATATCCTCATTCATAGAGGGAATGGGATTAGCAACATCTTTATTTTCGTCTAATTTATCGTTTTCTATATCCATAATTATAATTTCTATCTAATGATATAACGCATAATATGGCTTTTTTCATTTAAGCTATATGAATTTCTCTCATTTATTAAACTTGAAATCTACTTAAACAGGCTTATCTCTCAATTATACTCATTTCATTCGCATCATAATAAAAGTCCAAAATTCATAACTCCCTTATAAATTATCAGCCTATCATATAGTCTAATCGCTCTCCAAAATAATAAGAAGTAAATTAGCTATAATGATGCAAAGACTATTGGCCATACTGATGCGAATGAAATGAGCAGTAATTGTGATGTGTATGAAATGAGCAGTAATTGTGATGCGAATGAAATGAGCAGTAATTGTGATGCGAATGAAATGAGCAGTAATTGTGATGTGAATGAAATGAGCATGAATTTGCCGGTAATAATACTAAAAACGCGAGTTCGGGATAAGAAAGTTATTGATATCAAAGAATCATAAAGATGCATT
>CAMWUJ010000080.1 GCA_947177405.1 uncultured Porphyromonadaceae bacterium
TCACAATTCAAACAAAAGATACAATTTTTATAAAATAATATATTATATCAGTAATAAATCAGATCAAGCCGTTCATCAATGCATAGAGAGAAAGACCTGAAACTGATTTTATACCCAGTTTTGAAGAGATGTTCTTTCTGTGTGTAATCACTGTATTGACTGATATAGAAAGATCTCTTGCTATTTCTTTATTGGTTTTTCCCGAAGATAACTCTCTAAGCACTTCCTTTTCTCTCAATGATAATTCACCCGAATTTTCATCCGATTCAATATTATCCAGAATTCTGCACTTCAGAAGCTCCATAATCTCCTCAGAAGAAGAATCGGAATAAATATATGCAATATCGCTTTTCCCAATTTCTAAATTCTGATTGGGTTTTAAACACTTGCATTTGCATATCACTATTATACGAGTTCTGCAAGGCAGGAAATATTCGATATTAGTTGAAAAAACATCCGATGAAATGATGAAACACTCCCCTTTGTCAATTCTGTCAAAACTTTGAGGCACTGTATCAAAAGAGGAATACTCGATATCTACTCCCATCGTAGCCGGATTCTGCAGAACACTCCATCTGATCCCCATACACTCAAGAAAGGACAGTCCTATGAAAGTAATTTTTGGCATAACGGTTTGAGAATTCGGTCGCGTATACGATTATTTTGCTTTACATCTTTTTCAAGTGTCGCCAATGCAGAAACCACTGCCACACAAAGGTTATGATTATAATCCCCTTTAAGATGTATTACAAAGAAATTTATCAGGTCACCTATTTTTTCTTCAAGAAGATGATTGTCAAACGGGAAAGGAACATCCTCAACATTCATCTTTTCAGTATTTTTATCTTGAATACACTTGTCAATTAAAGGGAACCATATTGTGATATCTCTTTCTATCACGTGTAGCATCTCCTCTCTTACTTCCCAGAAAAAGCCCTGAAGAAGATGAAGATTGGAGTTTTCCACATTTTGCTCGCTCTTCGATATCAAAAAAGAGAAATGACGCTCAATATTTGGGAGAAGTATTTCCTTATAATATAAATCGGTTTTTTCAAGATAATCTATCAAACCAGGTAAAAAATCTGAATCCACTCTTTTATCAGGGAAATAATTCCTGTTCATATAGGTGTTCAACACGGAAAGAAATAAATCTATATTAATATCATGATCAATACTTATCGTCTTTATTGTGGAATCACCAACTCCGAGAAACACCCCAAATCGGTTTATAACCTGAATCACGGATGGTTCGGCTAATATGACATCACACAATTTAGTATCCTTTGTAAAAATAGCCATTTGGATGTTAATAATTATTTATGCTGCCGAAAAATATATATGAAATTATTTAATTCCCCTTTTATCCCATTAAATATATTTACAACAAAAAGCCGAGGGACGGAAAAAATCCAACTCCCGGCCTTATTACTCTATTTTATGCGTGAAGCACCTTACTTGATTCTTATCACTGTCTTTTGAGAAATCACCATATCCATCTTGACATCGAATGGATCTACAGGAATCTCATCGACGATCTGGAATTCATATCCAACGCCAATTTTTGTGGCGCGAGTTGATGCCAGGAGTCTGTCATAAAATCCTTTCCCACGACCAAGTCTGTTTCCGGATCTATCGTAAGCCACACCCGGGACAATGATAAGTTCTATCTCCTCCGGAGCAATCGTATCTGTACCTGTGGGTTCTTCAATGTGGAAAGCCCCCAATTCAAGTCGCGACTCATCGTATGGTAAAATCTCAAGATTTACACCGTTGACTCTGGGTAGAAAGAATCTTTTCCTACTCTGCCATTTATCGAGAAAACGATGGGTGGAGAGTTCATCAGGGAGCGAATGATACATTAGAATTTTATCTGCAAGCATGAAAGCCGCTGTATTCTCCAATTGCTCAAACACTTCATCCGCTGCACTCTGCCTCTCAGAATCCAGAAGCATGGAACGCATCGCTTTTATCTTTTTTCTTATCTCACTTTTTTCCATAGTATGTATTATATAAAGTTTCTATGCCATCTCTCGTGACAGTTCTTTATTTCTTTTTTAATAATTTCGAACCCTGACCTGAAGAAATGATGTTATGAGCCTTTTCAACAGTAACATCATTTTCGTTCAATATCTCAATGAAAGCTTCATATCCCACAAGATCCCGCGCGAGAACAGCCTTCAATTGATTTAACAACAGATCACGAGATTGGTTGACATAGTACCATCTTGCAGGAAGGCCCTGATTTACGCCCCATTCCACGAAAAGCTCGAGAAGTGAATCCTCTCTAGGCACAATTCTATTCATGGCCTCAAGAGTCTTCTCTTTCATTAAGGGACGATACTTCTCTGCCATTTCATGACAGAATTTCTGTATAAGTCCTTTATTCATTGCTTCTATGTAATATGAAGTGTAACCTGTGGTGTCTTCAGGCACAAAAATATCAGGCATGATTCCACCGCCACCATATACAGTTCTTCCACCGATAGTTGAATACTTCAACTTTGGATCAAACTTAATACTGTCTTGCGAATAGAATTCTCCATGGTTATATCGATCAAGAATATCAAGCTCATATTTACCATCTTTACCACGCTTATATTCTTTCTGAATTGAACGACCCGATGGAGTGTAATACCTTGCAACAGTCAACCGGATAGCTGAACTATCAGGCAACTCGGACTGATTCTGGACCAGACCTTTTCCAAAAGATCGTCTTCCCACTACAAGACCACGGTCATTATCCTGAATAGCACCGGCAAATATTTCAGATGCCGAGGCTGAATATTCATTGGTAAGGACAATAACCTCGGAATCTTTGAATCTTCCGCTTCCATCGCTCACCGCGATTGTCTCATTCTCAGGAGTGCGTCCCTTTGTATAAACTATCATCTGTCCTTGTGGAAGGAATTCATTTGCCATAAAGATTGCCTGATCCATATATCCTCCTGAATTATTTCGGAGGTCAACTATATATTTCTTGGCCCCTTTATCCTTAAGAGATGAGAGTGCTTTAAGAAATTCAGCATAAGTAGTTCTTGCAAATTTGCTTACCTTGACATATCCCACGTTATCAGCCATCATATAGGATGCATCCACACTATTGGAAGGGATTTCACCACGGGTCACCTCAAATTCAAGAAGGTTTCTGCTGTTTGCACGTTTCACCTTAATCTTGATTTTTGTACCCTCTTTCCCTCTCAGAGTCGAGAACACATCCTCATTGGTCGCTTTCGCCCCACTAAGCTGTTTTCCTCCTGCCTCTATGATGCGGTCTCCGGGCAATAAGCCAACTTTTTCCGCGGGTCCTCCGGCAACAACCTCGATCACATTCACCGTATCATTAATTATCTGGAATGATACACCCACACCGCCAAACGAACCTTCAAGTTCATCATTGGTTTTTGTAAGTTCTGATGCAGGAATATATGCCGAATGAGGATCAAGCGACATCAATATGTCGGGGATACTTTGTTCAAGTAATGAATCAATATCTATTTCATCCACATATTGATGCTGAATCATATTAAGAATCGTCTGTAACTTCTCCTGTCCCGGAGAAACTTTTCTTTGCTCTACGAATCTACCTATGAAAATACCAATAATGATTCCGGCACATAACGTCACCGGAAGCAATATATACCCTAAATTCCTTTTTTCTCTCATTAGTTTATACTTAAGATATCTCTCTCAAGATTCTTTAATTTATGAAACCGCAAATGTGAAATATTGATTATTGCACTCTAATTGGATTGAATTTAAATATTGAATATCCAAATTATTTTTCCAAAGAAGTCTGATCTTTTCTACTTCAAACAACTTTTTCAAGATTCCAATGGTAGATGCACGGTTTCAACACCTGCATTACGAAGCAAATCCAGTCCGTCGGTTATTCTGTAAAGTTCAGAAAAAACCACTCTCCGGATACCGGCCTGAATAATCAGTTTGGAACACTCCATACAGGGACTTGCAGTGACATATAAAGTGCTTCCTTCACTTGAGTTATTACTTCGTGCTACCTTAGTTATAGCATTAGCCTCGGCATGGAGCACATACGGAAAAGTAACACCCTCTTCCGATTCACAAATATTAGGGAATCCGGAAGGAGTGCCATTAAATCCATCTGATATAATCATCTTGTCCTTAACTATCAAGGCCCCAACCTTACGACGGCGACAATATGAATTTTCACTCCATATTGTTGCCATCCTAAGGTAACGGAGGTCGAGAAGGCGCTGTTTCTCTTCGTTGCTCATAACAATATTACAATTCTTCCTTCTCAAGCAAGAAACGCTCAGCATCAATAGCGGCCCTGCATCCTGTGCCGGCAGCACTCACCGCTTGTCGATAGATCGGATCAGCACAATCACCCGCCGCAAATACACCTTCTATATTGGTTTTAGTTGTGGGAGAATCAACCTTAATATATCCTTCCGCATCGAGATCAATCTGGCCTCTGAAGATATCAGTATTCGGACGGTGACCTATAGCAAGGAAGAATCCATCTACTGCAAGATTGAAACGCTCCTCCTTATCAGTGCCGAGATGTCTCACAATATGAACACCCTCTACTCCATCAACACCATAGAGGCCTTCTGTGTTGCAATTGAAAAGGATTTCAATATTTTCTTTCTCCATCACCCTACGACGCATCACATCTGAAGCACGAAGATAATTCTTTCTTACTATCATATATACCTTTTCGGCAAGAGTGGACAGATAGAGAGCTTCTTCGCAAGCAGTGTCTCCACCACCTACCACTGCTACACGTTTCTTACGATAAAAGAATCCATCGCAAGTGGCACAGGCACTCACACCAAGTCCTCTATATTTCTCTTCATCAGCCAATCCCAGATATTTAGCACTTGCACCGGTAGAAATAATCACTGCTTCTGCAGATATTTTTTCACCACGTTCATCCTCGCAAACGAAAGGACGACTTGAGAAATCAACCTTAGCAATTCTTCTTGGGCGAATCTCTGCTCCGAATCTTTGAGCCTGTTCACGGAGATGAGACATCATCTCATTCCCATCTACCCCCTGGGGATACCCGGGAAAATTCTCAATTTCTGTGGTTTGGGTAAGCTGCCCTCCAGGCTGGTCACCTTCATAAATCAATGGTGACAAATTGGCTCTGCCGGCATAAATACCGGCGGTATAACCGGCCGGACCGGAACCGATGATCAAAACTTTTACTTTCTTTGTATCTTCCATATAATTTTGTTTTTTGTAATTATAACAATCGAAATTCAATATTTTATTCTTCATTCATCGAGATTACTATCTCAGATCAACCAGAGGAATCTTGGAAAATCTCTGTTTAGGGTAGTCAAACGTTGACGAAGGAATTGAAGCAATTGAAAATTTCTTGACCGTTATAGTTGATACCCTCCCATCATGGGAAGTAACAATAAATTTCTCAGGGGTAAATGTCTGTGAATTCATAAATATAGTAACTTTCTTGACCGGTGCCTTTCTTGACTTTGGTTTTAGGTCAACAATATATTTTCCATTCTGTTTGTTGTTGGAAAAAACCGGAGAGAAATAAGCGCCATAGCTATTGATAAACACAAGGGGATTCACCTCAGAAAGCTCACTTTGAGAGGGTTTCACAACAGTTGTCTCTTTCGATGTTCCACTGTAAGTGTACATATCGGAACCATTATACCAGGTCTCGTTTCCTCCGGCCTTTATATGAAATTTTCCTCCCGCAGCCATTAATTCTCCCGACAAATTATTTCCACCTCCCGATATATTAAAAGCGACCTCCAATCCTTTAGCACTTTTTATCTTCGAGGCAGCCTTGTTCAAAACATCCGTGGCTGTAACAGCCTTGGAAATGTTTGTCCCCAAAAACAACATTAAAGAGATAACAATAAATGATCTTATTATTCCTTTCATAATCCTAATGATTCCAAAATCTGTTCAAGTCCTATTTGATCTACTAATACCGCACGTGGTTTTCCACCCTGAGAAGCGCCAACTATACCGGAAGCTTCAAGCTGGTCCATTATCTTACCCGCTCTGTTATAACCGATAGAATATCTTCTTTGCAAAGAAGAGGTGGAAGCCGTGTTGGAATTTACTACCAATCTTGCAACTTCCTCAAACAATGGATCACGCGGTCCCACAGGACCATCACCGGCATCTCCGCCCTCACTGTCACCCAGAGTTGGTTCAGGCAAAATATAAGGACCCTGAGCATAAGGTTGTTTTTCTATATAATCGCATATAGCCTCAACTTCAGGAGTATCGATAAAGGCGCATTGCACACGCACCATCTCAGAATTATTAAATATAAGCATATCGCCGCGGCCTATAAGCTGTTGAGCGCCGGTAGTATCAAGAATAGTTTTCGAATCCACACCTGAAGAAACCTTAAACGACATTCGAGCGGGGAAATTCGCCTTAATAATACCTGTAATGACATTTGTAGAGGGTCGCTGTGTAGCGATTATCACATGCATTCCAACGGCACGTGCCTTTTGGGCAAGACGAGCGATAGGCATCTCCACATTTTTACCGGATACCATAATCAGGTCTCCAAACTCATCCACAACTACAACGATATAAGGCAATACCCTATGACCTTCAGCAGGATTTAATTTCCCGGCCTTGAATTTTGCATTATATTCCTCTATGTTACGTGTATGGGCATTTTTAAGCAAATTATATCTATTGTCCATCTCGATACAAAGAGAATTCAGAGTCGCCTCCACTTTCTGCATATCGGTTATGACGGGCTCCTCATCCACCTCCGAAGGAATTACAGCCATATAATGATCTTTGATTTTATTATACAACGAAAATTCAACCTGCTTGGGGTCGATCATCACAAATTTCAATTCGTTAGGCCGTTTACAATATAAAAGAGAGGCAATAATAGCATTAAGTCCGACCGACTTACCTTGTCCTGTAGCACCCGCCACAAGAAGATGAGGCATCTTGGCAAGATCAGCCATATAGACATCATTTGAAATTGTCGAACCTATCGCAACAGGTAACACATGTTTGCTTTCCTGAAATTTTTTTGATCTGATCACGGTACGCATTGACACCATCTGGGGATCCTTATTGGCGACCTCTATACCCACCGTGCCTTTTCCCGGAATCGGCGCTATGATACGAACACCTTTTGCCGACAAACTCAATGCTATATCATCTACAAGGGAACGAATTTTAGCAATCTTCACTCCCTTGTCAGGCACTATTTCATATAAAGTGACAGTAGGACCCACAGTAGCTTCTATGCGAGTGATAGGAATACCGAAATCAAGCAATGTGGAACGTATCTTCTCCTTGTTCTCAAGTTGCTCTTCGTTATCAACGCTAATTCGATCCACTCCCGGACGCAAAATATCGTAGGGAGGATATTGGTAGGGAAAATTATCCGCCGGCCCCTCCCCTACTTTATAATGAGTGACGTTAGCCTCCGCAATTTGATTAACGTTCACCCTCATGGTATCCGTCGGATCTTTATCCTCAACAGGATCTTCAAGATCAGAATCGGGATTCTCTTCCGATTCAATCTGCGACTCTATTATACCGGAATATATAGTCTCTTCTTTAGAGGAGGGTTCTTCATTTGAAGTTATCACGGCAGCTTGAGAAGATTGGGATAAATCCTCTGAAGAAAGCCCTTCTGGCATCTCATCCACCGGATTGGACAATGAGTCATCTTCCTGATGGCGATCTTCCTTCTCTTCGCTAACACTGGAAAAAACATCATCATTTTCCAGATTATAGAGATTAACAGATGAATCAAAAGAAACGGCTTCTTCCAGAATCTCAGGAGTCGATACAGGATCCATCTCTACAGTTTCACCTGCCTTAAGATCTTCAATCCTTTCCTCCTCCTTCATCCTGCGCAATTCTTCTATCCTTGCCTCTTCAGCAGCCTTTTGCTCAGCTATAATCCTGCGCTTTTCGTCTCTCTTGCGTTTCATGCGGATAATCCAACCAACAAAGTCGCGCAAACATATCACTACGAAGAGTGCAATCATGAACACACACAATAATGTGGCTCCAATTCCACCGAAAAGGTGGATGATCGCTTCATTGACATATCTGCCATGGTATCCTCCCCAATTCACAGAGGAATGTAAAGCTATGGTAGATAGGCCCACAATAAGAGAGACCGTGATAAGAGCTACGATACTCTTTATAGTGAAATTAACAGATTTGAATCTCGGACGACCAATCAGAAGTTTAAGGCTCATAGCACCAAGCCAAGCCACTATAACAAACGATCCAAGTCCAAAAGTTTCATTTATCAGAAATTCCGATAAACGTGCTCCACTTTCTCCGGCAGAATTAGCAATTCCGGAAGCTTGTCCGAAAGCAGAGGTATTAACGGCGGATTGGTCTTGAATACAGGTAGTGAAATAAGAAAAGAAAGCCACTCCGAGGTATATACAAAGACATCCTAAAAATATCCCAAGTAACAGACGTGCGGATGTGCCGGTAAAAATCTCTTTAACACGAGTGGTGAAAGGCACAAGCGGTTTCTCTTTTTCTACTTTCTTTCGTTTAGATTCCGCTTGTCGTTCTACAACCTTTTTCTTAGGTTTCACCTTTTTGGACACTGGTTTCTCTTTCCTCTCCTTTGGTGGCTCAAAAGAGGAAGCAGGAGGGAGTTCCTCCCCGTATGATATTTCAGGACGATAGCTGTCGAATCTGCTCATAAAAATATTTATTCTGCATTTGAGGGAACTGGGTCAGAAGAAGGAGTCTGAGCCGGGCTCGAAGCCGGATCAGAAGGTTCTTCTTTCTTTATCTCTTTTATTTCTTCCGGTATATCGGATTTCATAGAGGAGGGAGTAGAAGTCGAATCGGATTTCTCCACAGCTTTATTAGCAGCTGCTGAATCAGTGGCATTATTATTGGTCTGAGCCTGTTTTTCCTGCTTCTTTTCTGTTTTAGCAGCATTTGACTCAATAGGATCCGGCACCCCGGGCTTCGGCTCCACTGCATCAAATGAAGAAGGAATCCAAACAGAGGCAACACCCTCCGCATTGTTGACTTCTATATCTTTTCGTCCGGGCACCACTATAATTGGCATTCCAACCTTAACATGTTTTACCAACTCAAGTATATTCTCATTGGTTACGCGGATACAACCATGACTTGCACGACGCCCTATGGATCCGGGAGCTGCGGTGCCATGAATACCTATCTGTGATGTATTGGGACATTTCAGACGTATGAAACGAGGTCCAAACTGTCCGCGAGCCGGGGAAGTATAACCGTTGTCATTTGTAAAAAGCCAGTCGGTACTGTTATAAATACCCTGAGCGGAAAAGAATCCTTCAGGGGTGCGGGAATCAGCTTTTTTATGTTTGGTTCCATAATTTTTTGCACAAGCCATTCCATAACTAAGCTTTTCCCTGCCATACTTATCAAGCAAAACAACTTTCATGCGACTCTTATCGACAATGATAAAACCTTCATGAGGATTATTTACAAGTTTCTGTGCATAATCCAAAGACTTATCAGCAATCAAAGGAATTATACCTTGAGAATACTCAGCACTATGGGAAGATTTTTTAAGATACTCCTTCAATTCGGAAGCAGAGGAAAATTTTATCTCTTTAACTTTGATTGTATCCTTATCCACAACCGCCAGGCTATCTTCGCCTGTATCAATACGTGTAGATTCATCTATCAGAATTGAGTCTGTCTCGCTCAGAGTGTCCAAAGAATCTGATGACACACTTTTTCTTCCCCCACATGAAGCCATCAGCAGGATAAAAAGCACAAATATGTAAGTAAATTTCATTATAAAAGTTTTTTAAACTTATTTTATTTTAAAACGTGATATGTTATTTGCAATGCAAATTTAACTATTTTATTTCGTTCGGATACTATAAAAACGAAAATTTATAGAATTCCCACAATCTTTTTATGTGGAGAAGACAATTATTCGGGAAAATTTATTAATTTCGCATACTGTCATGAGAACATCAAAAACAATACGAGTTATAGGAATTGTGGTTTTAGGAATGGTGTGGTTATGGCTTGGCTGGGGATTTCTAACGGCAAAAGGTGTGAACCTTTTGAATCTGATAATCCTTTTCATGACCGGTATAATCATATTTGTTCCACTATATAAGAAATATTTCCGCGACAACCGCGCAAACGGAAAATAAGATATTTGAAATGAGTCAACCATCTTTAAAACCGACACATACAGTGGCAGACGATGACGATCTTCTCTCAAGTATATCCAATCCGGATGATTTGAGAAAGTTGACAATTGATCAGCTCCCTGTGCTGTGCAAGCAGATTCGAGAATTTCTGATAAAGAATCTGTCAAAGAATCCCGGACATTTCGGGTCGAGCATGGGTGCAGTGGATCTCATCGTGGCATTACATTATGTATTCAACACTCCCCGCGACCGCATGGTATGGGATGTCGGTCATCAAGCCTATGCTCATAAAATTCTCACCGGCCGAATGAAATCATTCGATACTTTAAGGAAATATGGAGGAATCAGTGGCTTCCCCAACCCGATGGAGAGTGAATACGATACTTTTGTTTGCGGACATGCGGGGAATTCCATTTCCGCCGCCCTTGGAATGGCGATCGCGGATATGAATACTCCCGGGGAGAGCGATCGCAAGACGGTAGCAGTAATTGGCGATGCTTCAATAGGAAACGGCCTGGCATTCGAAGGACTCAACAATGCTTCCAATAACCCCAATAATCTCCTCATTATTCTTAACGACAATAATATGTCAATAGATGATAATGTAGGAGCGCTCCATCGTTATCTTTCGAATCTCACCACCTCATCAGGTTATAACAAGATGAGGATGAAGATATATAACAAGTTTCGGAAAAGAGGTTGGATTGGAGAAAAAGGGAAAGGTCTTGTGCTTCGCTTCAATAATTCTCTCAAGGCACTTATTTCCAAACAGCAGAATATCTTTGAAGGCTTAAATATACGATATTTCGGGCCTTTCGACGGAAACGATGTGACTAAACTGATAAAAGTTTTGTCGGAGATAAAAGATATGAAAGGTCCCCGAATTCTTCATTTATGCACGAAAAAGGGGAAGGGATTCACTTCTGCCGAAGAAAAACCACAAGAATGGCATGCCCCCGGTAAATTCAATCCATCTACAGGAGAAAAAGTTGTTAAAACCGGAAATCTTGCATGGCAGGAGGTCTTCGGCATGTGTCTCACACGCATGGCCTCAACCAATAATGATATCGTCGGGATTACTGCTGCCATGCCTTCGGGAACTTCTCTCTCCATCATGCAGCAGACTTATCCCGGGAGGGTATATGATGTAGGAATATCCGAAGGGCATGCGGTAACATTTGCCGGAGGAATTGCAGCAGCGGGAAAAAAGCCATTCGTAGGCATATACTCCTCATTCCTTCAAAGGGCTTACGACAATTTGATTCATGATGTTGCCATTCAGAACCTCCCTGTAGTTTTTTGCATCGACAGAGCCGGTATAGTGGGTGAAGACGGGGTTACTCATCACGGTCTGTTTGATATTTCATTTCTACGTAATATACCAAACCTCACGGTAGCCACACCTATCGATGCAGTCGCGTTACAACAGCTGATGAAAACCGCAGAAGCCCACCCCCACCCTTTTGCCATCAGGTATCCGCGCGGAAAAAGCGATGCTACTGCCATTGAAGATGAGGTCTCGACACTCACCATAGGAAAAGGAAGGGTGGTATTCAAGTCAGGATTGGAAAGCAAAAATCCCGAGATTGCTATCCTTTCTGTGGGTCCAATCGGAAAAGATTGTATCATTGCTGCTCAGGAGCTTGAATCGGATGGAATTGCAGTAGATGTTTACGACATGATCTGGATCAAACCTATTGATAGATCTCTCATAGAGGAAATCGGGAATAAATATGATCTAATAATTACAGTAGAAGATGGAGTAATAAGTGGCGGTTTCGGCAGTCTTGTGTGCGAAACATTAGCAGACATGGGTATTCAGAATCCGATAGTTAAGAGATTGGGAATTCCTGACAAATGGATAAACCACGGGAGCGTGGATATTTTAAAGAAGGAATGTGGTATTGATATAGAAGGAATCAAGAAGAGTATTTTAAGTTCTCTTAACCATTAGTGGACAGCATAAACAAGGATTAAAACCATTATATGAAAATAGTCATTGCAGGAGCCGGAGAAGTTGGAACACATCTCGCAAAAATGCTTTCGAATGAGAATCAGGATATAATACTTATTGACAATGAACAGGATCGTCTGGACGTGATCGACTCCAATTATAATCTCATGACCTGGAACGGTTCTACTTCATCTTTCTCAAGTATGCGTGATGTGGGTGTAGCCGATTCCGACCTTTATATTGCCGTGACACCTTATGAGACAAGGAATATCACGAGTTGTGCCATTGCAAAGAAATTAGGTGCCAAGAAAACTGTGGCTCGTATCGACAACAGTGAATTTCTTATAAAGGAAAATGGATCGATCCTTAAAGAGCTTGGTGTTGACTTCCTTATTTACCCGGAGAATCTAGCGGCGGAAGAGATCAGCATCTCTCTACAACATAACTGGGCAAGATACTGGGGCGAACTGCATAACGGCAGACTTTTACTCATTGGAGTCAAGCTTCATGAAGATTCCCGATTATTGAATTGCAAGCTTAAGGATCTTCCCGTGCAACATCATGATTTCCATGTGGCTGCTATAAAAAGAAATAACGAGACCATCATACCACACGGTAATGATGAGATCAGATACGATGACATAGTGTATTTTATCACTACTCCTCCATATATTGAGGAGGTAAGGGAACTTTGTGGGAAAAAGAAGAGAATCGTTAAGAAGGCTCTGGTGATGGGAGGCACTCCGATCGCTCGTCGCTTCGCAACTCTCTATCACGATCAATATCACATCAAAATCATTGATAACGATAGGGATAATTGCGAACGAATGGCTACTCGATTGCCGGAATGTGAAATCGTTTTAGGCGATTGCAGGGATATTGAGGTGCTGAGAGAAAACAATATCCACCAATATGATGCCTTTCTCGCATTGACCGATTCTTCAGAGACCAATATCCTTACATGTCTTACGGCTAAGGAGTTCGGCGTCCCTAAGACCATAGCTGATGTTGAAAACCTCCAGTTCCTGTCTCAGGCCGAGAATCTCAACATAGGACGAACCATAAATAAAAAGCTTCTGGCATCAAGTCATATATTCAAGATACTTCTTGATGCTGACGAAAGTAATTCAAAATTTCTCGCATTGGCAGATGCCGAGGTAGCAGAGATATTTGTGAGAAAAGATGCCAAGATCACTAAAGCCGATGTGAAAAACCTTCGTCTTCCTCAAGGAATGACCTTAGCTGCGCTAATTCGTGATGATGAAATCAAACTTATTGGTGGAGATACGAAAATTTGCGCGGGTGATTACGTGGTGGTATTCTGTCTTTCAGGTACGATCCAGAAGATAGAGAAATGGTTTAACTAAAAAGTATCCTGATGAAATATCTTCGACACAGAGGTTATATAAATATCCCTATGTTGCTACGTGTGATAGGCCTGCTTCTTATTATTGAAGCGGCTTTCATGATTATACCCTTGACCACAGGCTTAATTTATAAAGAAGGGAGCGCGCTGATGTTCCTTATATGTATAGGAATCACAGGAGCGGCCGGAGCGGGGATGATGAGCCTGAAGCCTAAATATCGTTATATGGGGAAAAGGGATGCTTTTCTTCTTACGGCTATGATTTGGGTGATACTCTCACTTTTCGGGATGTTGCCTTTTCTATTTTGCAAAACTCATCTCTCTGTTACTGACGCATTTTTTGAAACTATGAGTGGATTCACCACTACCGGTGCATCCGTGCTTGACACACTGAAAAATGTGCCCCATTCGATTCTGGTCTGGAGATGTGTCATACAATGGGTTGGAGGGCTCGGGATCATTCTCTTCACACTGGCTGTGGTTCCTATGTTGAATTATCAAGGAGGGATGCAACTCTTCAATGCTGAAGTGACAGGAATCACTCACGACAAACTTCGTCCAAGAGTTAGTTTCACGGCAAAAGGATTATGGGGAGTATATATAGTTCTGACTTTTGTACTTATTATCCTGCTCTCCTTTTCGAACATGAACTTTTTCGAAGCCTTTTGCTACGGTCTCTCCACCATGTCCACCGGAGGCTTTTCGACAAGCGACATGAGTCTGGATCATTTCGACAGTACATATATAAAATCTATAATGGCAATATTTATGTTTATAGGAGGTGTCAACTTTGCCTTAATATATAATATGGCCATGAAACGCTCATTCAATCTATGGCGCAATGATGCATTCCGCTGTTATGTTTGTGTAATCCTCATTTGTTACGCTCTATTTTGTCTCAACGTTATAATTGAAGGATTGGTGCTTGAGCCCGCAGATTTAACAATCGATCCTCTTTTCCAAGCTATATCCATACTTTCCTCCACCGGAGTGACCGAGCCTGATTTTCATGACTGGGGAGCACTTGCCACATTGGTTTTGATCGTTATGATGTTTATGGGAGCATGCGCAGGAAGCACATCAGGCGGCGCGAAAATTGACAGGTTCATAATTCTTTTTAAATTTCTGAAGAATGAATTCTACAAACTCATGCATCCAAGCACAGTCACAACCGTTACCATCAATAAAAAAGGAATCTCACCGGCCATTGTGAACAAAACATTAGCCTTCCTTTTTATATATTCAGTAGTGATTATTGTTGGAGGTATGGTATTATGCCTTCTGGGGATGCCTCTTCGCGACGGTTTCTTTTGTGCTCTCTCAGCCGTGTCGAATACAGGGTTAGGCACAGACACGACTGGTATCTCCGGTAATTACTCATTAGTGCCCGATGTGGCAAAGTGGATCCTGTCATTCATAATGCTCGTGGGGCGTTTGGAATTATTCACCGTTCTTCTAATTTTCACTCCGAATTTCTGGAAAAAATAATATAAATAGTACTTTTTTATATCATTTTGCTTGATTTTAAAAAATATTATTTATAATTTTGCAACCCGAAAGTGTTAAATAATAGATTTGTTTTCACACTCTCCCCCGTTGCATTGCAGAGTTGTCTGTACTTGAAATTCCTGTGAAAAAACAGTCGATAGAAAATTCAATGATTTATGTCTAACAATCTACAAGAAGATGCTCTTCTTTACCATGAGGAGAACCGTCCCGGAAAAATTGAAGTTGTTCCCACCAAACCTTACGCCACCCAAAGAGATCTCTCACTGGCTTATTCTCCCGGAGTGGCTGCCCCTTGTCTGAAAATCAAGGAAAACAAAGCAGATGCTTACAAATATACTGATAAAGGAAACCTTGTGGCCGTGATTTCCAATGGTACTGCTGTATTAGGACTTGGAAATATAGGCGCCCTCGCCGGAAAACCTGTAATGGAGGGAAAAGCACTGCTCTTTAAGATATTTGCCGGAATTGACTCATTTGATATTGAAGTCAATGAGGAAGACCCTGATAAGATGGTCGAGATTGTAAAAGCTATCTCCCCTACCTTCGGTGGAATAAATCTTGAAGACATCAAAGCACCCGAATGTTTCAAGATTGAAGACCGTCTGAAAAAGGAATGTGATATCCCCATCATGCACGATGATCAGCATGGCACAGCCATTATCTCAGGAGCTGCCCTTATAAATGCGCTTGAAGTGCAGGGCAAGAAAATCGATGAGATAAAATTAGTGGTGAATGGAGCGGGTGCTGCTGCTTTCCGATGCACGGCTCTCTATGTGAAGCTCGGAGTGAAGAAAGAAAATATCGTGATGTGCGATTCAAAAGGTGTGATTAGAAAAGACCGTGATAATCTCACACCCCAGAAAGCTGAATTTGCCACTTCTCGGGACATCCATACTCTTGCCGAGGCTATAAAAGGAGCAGATGTCTTCCTTGGATTGAGCGTAGCAGATGTGCTTACTCCTGAAATGGTACTATCAATGGCAGAGAAACCAGTGATTTTTGCGCTTGCCAATCCCAACCCCGAGATAGATTATAATCTGGCACTTCATACACGTGACGACCTCATTATTTGCACCGGCCGCAGCGACTATCCCAACCAAGTTAATAATGTGCTGGGCTTTCCCTATATTTTCCGTGGTGCACTCGATTGCAGGGCAACAGATATAAATGAGGAAATGAAGATTGCCGCTGTATATGCTATTGCTGATTTGGCTAAGCAACCGGTACCGGATAGTGTAAAAGAAGCCTATAAGGGTACAAATGAAACTTTCATTTTTGGCCGTGATTACATTCTGCCAAAAGCATTTGATCCCCGTCTCCTTTATAAAATCTCTCCGGCCGTCGCAAAAGCAGCGATGGAATCAGGAATAGCACAAAGTCCGATTTCGGATTGGGTTGAATATGGTGAATTCCTACGAAATTTAATGCCGAAATAAAATAGATAAAATATTTATTGTTCTTGACCTGCATGAAGTATTAATTCTTTGTGCAGGTTTCTTTTTTAATATTATTTCCTAAAAATCAGACACAACGGAAAGTTGGTAATTTACTCGTCAATAGTAAAAATAAAATTTTTGTATTTTGAAAGTATATTTTTACATTTTAGCATATTTTAATA
>CAMWUJ010000081.1 GCA_947177405.1 uncultured Porphyromonadaceae bacterium
GTATAATTAAGTAAATACAGCGAAGTTAAACCTTATCACGCCGATGACCGTGTTGGTTCAGGCGAAAGCGGGAGAGTAGGTAACCGCCACCTTGAAGAGATTCATGAGCTAAGCTTGTGAATCTCTTTTTTTGTATAATTAAGTAAATACAGCGAAGTTAAACCTTATCCCGCCGATGACCGTGTTGGTTCAGGCGAAAGCGGGAGAGTAGGTAACCGCCACCTTGAAGAGATTCATGAGCTAAGCTTGTGAATCTCTTTTTTTGTATAATTAAGTAAATACAGCGAAGTTAAACCTTATCCCGCCGATGACCGTGTTGGTTCAGGCGAAAGCGGGAGAGTAGGTAACCGCCACCTTTAAGAAGCCTGAGTGAAAGCTCAGGCTTTTTTATTGATAATAATCTCTAAAAAATAAGAAAGCTCAGCAGAAATCCTGAGCTTCTTTTGTATCGGTGAGGCGAGCCTTTGGTTCGCCAAATTTATTTCTTTATTCCCAGCACTAGTTTTATATGATGGAGCAGGGTGGGGTAGTATCCATAATGCCTGCTCATGATGCGATAACGCTCACGAAGTGATTTCATTTTGTTTTTGTCAGTAAGACCGTCGCTGAGGTAGTTTATGGCGTAGTAATTAAGATTGACACATCTTTCGGGTGTGGTGTTTTTAATACATTTCACCGTCCAGTCATAGTCTGCAGAGAATCGATAACTGAGATCGTATTCCGGAGCAATCTCTTTTTTAACCATGAAAGCCTGATGACAAACCAGCATCCCTTTGGAAAAACTTTCGAATGTGAGCAGATCAGGGGCCGTGTGATGACGCGGAGCTATATCTTTGCCGTTGCTATCCACTACCATTGTGTCGGCATAAATTATATCTTTATCTTTTTCAGCTTCGCGGGCAAAATTCGAGAGCGTATCCTTAGTGCGGAAGCTGTCGCCGGCATTTAGGAAGAGTACATATTTCCCTCGTGCCATCCGTAGGCCTTTGTTCATGGCATCGTATAGACCGGCATCTTTCTCACTAAGTATGCGCGCACCGGGATTGCTGCGCGCAATTTCAAGGGTGTCATCGGTTGATGCTCCATCGATGATGAGATGTTCAAAATCGGAGTAGTCCTGTTCCATCACTGATCTAATGGTGACGGGAAGCACTTTCGAAGCATTATATGTTATTGTTATAATTGAAATAAGAGGGGTATCCATCTTTGGATTATTATTTATGATTGAATAACTTCAGAGGAGATAAATAAAGTCTTAAATTAATTTTGAAAACTTACTTAAGTTCAAATTTAATAAAAAAATCATAGGTGTAGATAAATCATTTCATTTTTTTGTTGGAATAATCAAGAGAAAGGATTAAATTTGCGAAGTATTATATACAAAACAAACTAAAACAACTAAAAATAATCAGAATTATGGCTTACGTAATCACTGACAGATGTATCGCATGTGGCACTTGTCTGCCCGTTTGTCCCGTTGAGGCTATCTCCGAAGGAGAAATCTATGTAATCGATCCCGATACTTGCATCAGCTGTGGCAGCTGTGCAGCAGTTTGCCCCAACGACGCAATCGAAGAAGGATAAATCTGTTTCTGCCCTTATGGAAAAGATGGCTGTCTTCTTTTGCAAGGCAGCCTTATTTTTCATTTACACTCTCCATATAAGGGTATTGTGTGAGACAGGATTCGTAAAGGATTACGAATCTCTTAACATTTCTCTTCCATGGGTGTTTATAATAAGTGATGGTTAAAGTAGTGATATTTTAATGGTTTGGTTTGTTTAACTACATTTTGAAAATTATGGATAGAGTAAAGATAAAGGTAATAAATAAGAGTCATCATCCTCTCCCGGATTACGGCACATTCGAGGCAGCCGGAATGGACGTGAGAGCATATCTGCCGGAAGGACCGGTGACACTGAAACCACTCCAGAGGGCATTGATATCTACCGGTCTCTATATGCAGCTGCCCGAAGGTTACGAATGTCAGATACGACCTCGATCGGGAATGGCTCTCAATTATGGAATCACAATCGCCAACTCACCCGGCACAGTAGATGCCGATTACCGTGGAGAGATAGGAATAATTCTGCTCAATTTAGGAGAAAACGATTTCACTGTCAACGACGGCGACCGAATCTGCCAGATGGTGATAAAGCAATATTCGCATGTCACTTGGGAGCCTGTAAAAGAGCTTGACCGCACGAAGCGCGAGGATGGTGCCTTCGGACATACAGGCAGAAGTTAAAAAGAAAAAAGAATGAGAATAGGAAAGAAATTAACGATAGGCGTCACCATATCGTTGGCTCTGTTTGCAGCATTTGCCGGCACTCAGGATTCTTACGCTAAAAAAGGGAAGAACAAGGAGGCCAAGGAGGCAAGGGCAAAAGCCCGATACTACTATCTTGAAGGGCTGAAGAACCAGGTGGAAGGCCGACATGCCGAAGCCTACGAATATTTCAGACATGCCTATAATGTGGACCGATCCTTCCCGGAGGCTGCATTTAACTATGCACAGCTGCGTCTTGTGTCGAGAGTGGATTCGCTGATGAATTCAGACGAGCAGGATCGTAGCATGACAATGATGCGTCCGTATGTGGATGCTTTTCCAAGAGATTACGATGAAGTGATATATTACGCTTATGCCAATGCCAGGCTCGATCATCTTGAGGAAGCTATAAGGATATATGAACGCACCGATACTCTTATGCCCGAGCGCACCGGCACTCTTCTTCATCTTGCCGATGCCTATTTCGCCGACGGTCAGGATGAAAAGGGATTTGGAGCGCTTAACCGTTATGAAAAGATAGAGGGGAAATCGCCAAATCTAACCCTCAAGAAAATATCCTATCTTATAAATCGTCTCGACACGGTGGGAGCAATCAACGAGGCCTCTTCTCTGGTTGCTTCCAATCCCCGCGAACCGGCCTATCTTATTCTAAAGGGTAATCTTTTCCAGCTATTGGAGAAGCAGGATTCAGTGGAGGCATATTTCAAGAAAGCTGAATCGATCGCTCCCGGGTACGGAGCGGCTAAACTGGCTTTGGCCGATTTCTACCTGCAGCAGGGAGATTCGGCGGCCTATGACAACAAGACTTACGAGGCACTCCTTGCAGAAGATTTCGGACTTGAAGAGAAGGCCGGCCTCCTCTCCGAATATCTTCAGAAGCTTATATACGACAAGTCGAATACAAAGCGCGGTGATTATCTCTTTTCCGTCTTGGAAAAGCAATACCCTTTTGAAACGGAGGTATTGGATTTAGCTGCCCGTTACAATGCAGCCAAAGGGAATTTCGATACCGCTATCGAGAAAATAAGCTATGCCATCGACCTTGACAAGACAAATGAAACCTTCTGGGGACAGAAGATGACTTATCTTATCTCGGCCGACCGTTGGAAAGATGCTATTGCCACATACGATCAGGCAGTGAAGCATATCACTCCCAATATGGGGCTGATGATGCTCCGGGCTTCGGCTGCGCATGTAGGAGAGGATTATCCATTGGCAATAGAAGCTTATGGAGACATCATCAAGGAGATTGTGCCGGGCCTCGATCCTGCCGCGCGTCTCAATCTCAAGATGATTCCTTCAAATCTCTCGCTCGACGGAATAGAACAGTTAAGCTCGCTTTACACTACTATCGGGGATTGCTATTTCCAGGCTAAAAACAAAGAAAAGGCTTTTGAGGCATACGACAATGCCCTTACTCTTGATCCGGAAAATTCAATGGCGCTTAACAACTATGCGTATTTCACGGTGGAAAGCGGTGGAGACATTGAAAAGGCTGCCAACATGAGCCGTCGTTCTCTGGAAAGAGAGAATGCTGAGAATCCCACTTTCCTCGACACCTACGCCTGGATTCTTTATAAGCAGGGGAAATATGAAGAGGCTCTCGAATATCAGAAGAAGGCTATTGCCAACAGCGAAGGATCCTCTTCCGAAAGCGAAGAACTCTGGAATCATTATGGTGATATCCTTCTTGCTGCAGGCGATAAGGCTGCAGCTCTTGAGGCATGGAAAAAGGCTCTCGAGCTTGCCGACGACAAAACCGAACTAACTAAGAAAATCAATGAACATAAATAAAAAGCTATACCAGTTTCTCTTTGCCCTGATCACAGTCATATCTTTCTCGGCATGTGCTTCCAAGAAAGCTGTCACCACCGATACGGCGACTTATCAACCCAAGAATACGCAGGCCGCTAAGATTGCCGATGCTCTTGGAAGTTATACTGATTGGAAGCAGCTCCGGATGTCGGGCAAGCTGCATATCAGTTCCGTGCCGGTGACGCCTTCGCTTAAGATTTACATGAAGAAGGGCACCGATCTCACAATTTCGGCAAGTGCCATCTTCGTCGGGGAGGTGTTCAGGGTGGAGCTAAACAGCGATTCCCTATTCATCGTTAACAAACTCAAGAAAGTGTATTGCAAAGAATCGGGAGAAAAACTGAAGGAGATTTATCCCACTGTCTGCGAGGAGATCCAATCGTTGCTTTTGGGAAGAATGGTGGTGCCATGCGCGGGCACACTATCTGAAAAAAATATTGATAAAGTGGCGATAGAGATGGAAAACGACATGAGGAAGGTGATTCCAGACCTTGGGAAAATGCCTCTTGACGTAGCCCTGACCTATCTTATAGATAACTCCGGAAAAATAGCGAATCTCAGCGTTGGAAACGCAGGTAAAAGTATTTTCTCTATAGATTATACATGGAAAGGGAATGGGAGTGTGGAGATGCTTTCGGAGTTCCGGAAGAACAATAAAACCACGAAGATAGAGATTGATCTCGATTCGCCACAATGGGATGGTGGTCCGCTATCGCCTTTCAAGCTTGGAAGCGGATATAAGAGAGTGGGATTAAAGGATTTCTTTAAGTCGATCTGATAATGAAAGGTTTGCCTGTTATATTTAGAAAGACAGCCTTGGCTGCCGTGGCCGGAGTGATGATTCTATCTCCGGCTGCAGATATTTATGCACAGACAAAAGCTAAAGCATCTAAAGCGAATACCGCTGCCGGAACCGGGAAAGCTACGGCTTCGCAGACTGCGAAACCGACTGCAGGGAATCCGGCTCCCAAGACGGAGTCGGTTAAAGAGATGAAGCGAATGCAGGGTGATGTGCAGAAAGAAATCAATGCCACTCGGTCAAAGCTTAAAGAAAATGAATTGGCTGTGAAAAAAGGCCTTGCGGATCTTACAGCTCTTGAAGGTGAGATCTCGGTGGGAAAAAAGAAGCTTGACGATACTTCACGACAGGTGAAGGAACTATCTCAAAAAATCGTTCAGGTGGAGGGGAATATCTCCCGTGAGGAAGCGGAGCTGAAGAAACTCCGGGAGGAGTATCTGAAGGCTGTGAAAAAAATCAGGGTTAAGCGTAAATCCGCTTCCACCCTTTCTTTTATCTTCTCTTCAAAGAATTTCAGCGAGGCTATGCGCCGAATGAGATACCTCAAGGAATTCTCCGGATGGCGTGAGCATCAGAGCGAGGTGATTGGGGCCAAGGTGAGACAGCTTAAGGAACAGAAGGACCTTCTTGCACGTACCAAATCAGAGAAGGATGCCGCCGTAAGGGAGGAATCCAGATTGCAGGCAAAGCTCCAGACCCAATATAAGGAACAAGATGCAATGGTGATCCAACTGAAGGCCAATGGCGAAGCTTTGCGCAGCTACCTTGCTCAGAAACAAGCAGAGGCTAACACTTTGAAGAACCGTGTGTCAGCCTTGATTGCTGAGGAACAACGTCGTGCCGCAGAGAAACGAGCCAAGGAGGAAGCAGCCCGTAAAGCAGAGCAGGAACGTAAGGCGCAGCTTGCACGTGAAGAGGCCGCCCGCAAGGAAGCCGCACGTAAGGAGGCGGAAGCCAAAGCCAAACGTGAACGTGAGATAGCAGAAGCCAAAGCTAAATCCGAAGCAGAAGCAAAGGCAAAGGCAAAAGCAAAGGCTGATGCCGATGCAAAAGCAAAAGCCAAGAAAGAAGCTGAGGCAAAGAAACAAGCTGCCACTCCAAAAACCACACCCAAGACCACTCCCAAGAAGGAGGAGCCCGCCAAGGATAAGGATAATAATAATACTGATTATGCGGCTGCAAGAAAGCGTCGTCCGCGTTCTCAGAAAGATCAGGCCACGGATAAGCAGAGCGCTAACAAACCGGCTGAAAAACCTGTACCATCTGTTTCAAGAAGTGAGAATGTTGAGAAGCCTTCAGCTCCTGTGTCGAAGAATGTGAATGTTGCACCATCAGGCTTTGCTTCAATGAAAGGGTCGTTGCCGCGTCCTGTTTCGGGAAGTTTCCGTATAACAAGTCGTTTCGGGCGACATGCGTTGCCCGATCTGCCTAACGTGACATACGATAATCCCGGAATCGATGCCGAAGTATCGCTCGGAGCCAGCGCGCAGGCTGTGTATGAAGGGAAGGTATCCGGGGTATATGTCGTGCCGGGATATTCCACTGTGGTCATTGTTAACCACGGGAATTATTATACCGTATATGGAAATATACAGCATGCCTCGGTGAAAGTAGGCGACAGTGTAAAACAAGGACAAAATTTAGGTAAGCTTGGTCCCGGTGATGATAATCCTTCACGTAGTTCCATTCATTTCGAGGTGTGGCATAACCGTGATAAAATGAATCCGAGCGAATGGATAAGGTGATCAGCATCGTTAAATACACTGACGCCGAAAGAGATCGTTGGAATGAGTTCGTGGATAAGTCGCGCAACGGCACATTTCTTTTCGATCGCGGATATATGGATTATCATTCCGACCGTTTCCGGGATTGCTCATGGATGGCATACAAAGGCGATAGTCTTGCGGCTATCCTACCGGCCAATATAGATTCGGAAGGAGTGATCCATTCCCATCAGGGTCTGACCTACGGAGGGTGGATTTTACCACCGGCTCATATTGACGGCGCCGACCTCCTTGATATTTTTCAGATGGCAGTCAGGGTATGGAGAGGGGAAGGGATACGGGCACTCGATTATAAACCGGTCCCTTTCATCTATACCGGCCAACCGTCGGAAGAGGATATCTATGCTCTTTTCAGGCTTGGCGCCTCAGTGTCGGAAGTGAATCTGAGTTCGGCTATCAATCTCCAGACGCTTCCGGGATATAATAAGCTGAGGAGAAGAATCCTGAAAAAGAGTAAAGAGACGCCTTTTCAGATAGAAGAAACCTCGGATGCAGAAATTTTCATGGCACTTGTGAATAATTGTCTATTGCGGAGGCATAACGCGCAGGCCGTACATTCCGCCTCCGAGATTGAGATTCTGAAGCAGCGTTTCCCTGATAATATCAGGATGTTCATATTGAAGAGAGAGGCTTGCTCATTGCCTGACGCAGGGGTGATGGTATATGATACAGGTCGTGTGGCCCACACACAATACATCGCATCCACAGAAGAGGGGAGGAATAAGAATCTTCTGACACCCCTTTTCGATTATCTTATCAGCACGGAATTCCGGCATCGCGCGTATTTCGATTTCGGCACCTCCAACGAAGAACACGGACAATATCTTAATGAAGGATTATTACGTCAGAAATTCTCTTTCGGCGCCACAGGAGTGGCATATAGAAGATTCTTCCTTGATCTCACATCGGGGGATTGTCAGATATAAACATAAAGCATATGGATACACTCTGTAAAGTCACCTTTGTAATTCCCGCATATAATGTGGAGAGATTCCTTCCTATCGCAGTGAAATCAGTCATTGCACAGACCGAGGAGAATTGGGAAATGATCATAGTTGACGATTGTTCTACCGACCGCACGCTTGCCATAGCCGAAGATTTTGCCATGCGCGATCCGAGAATAAGGGTGATAAGAATGGGGAAACAATCGGGAGGGGCGTATTTGCCGAGAAAAAGGGGAATTATGGAAGCCTCTACAAAATATGTGGCTCCTCTTGATGCCGATGACTGTGTGGGAACGGATTATCTTGAACAATTACTAAAAGGAATTGAGGAGAATGATTCTGATATCATTTATCCTGTGATGTATAGTTTCGACGGCAAATCGGCATGGCTTGAGAATATACCTGAACCTTCGCTTATAGGAAAGACCATAGATGGTCCGGATGCAGTGAAATATACCCTTGACGGTTGGAGAATACATTGCAACGGGGGCATAATCCGAAAGTCGCTGTATGTTAACACCTTCGAAATGGTGAATGAATCCAAGGTGAATATAAAGTCATATCTCGATGAATATCTGACTCGAATTCTCCTTTATAATGCCAGGAAGGTAACACTTACCGAGGTGAAATATTATTATAGGAAGAATGAGGAGTCAATCACACATAGCACAGATATCCGGGCATTCGGATTGACAGAAAATAATCTGAATCTGCTCACACTTATAAAAGCTTTCTACGCTCCTGATTCCGAGGAATATCTGTTGATCCAGCGGCAGCTGTTTCATGGTATATTCGATACCATTCGCCTTCTACGCAGAGCAGAGTTAAACGAAGAGGAGAAACAGATGGTGGATGATTGGTTGGAGGTGAGCCGAGAAAAGGTAGATAAGAAATTACTCAAAGGGAAAGTGAGTCCGCGTTATCTTTGGCTTCTCAAATTTTCTCCGGGAATGTCGGAAACTTTTCTGCGGATAGTCGATACCTTTCATCCCCCGAAGAGTGAGGAATGATCATGACACGATCTTCTTTCGGAGTATATTGATTGAGTAGAGAATTGATGTAATGCATATAGCAGTCATAAAAATATAATTCAGTATATTTTCTGAAAAGGAGAGGAGGAAAGCGGATGCTGAGAATACTATTGTCACAAAGGTGATCATCAAGGTTTTGGAAGATAAACGAAGTGCATATCTTCTTCTGCAGAACAAAAAATTTATTATGAGATCTATTATGCTTCTCACCGTAAGGCCTATTCCCAGTCCGGTGAGTCCGAAGAGATAATAGAACAGAATGGACGATCCTATCCAACATACGTTTGCCCAGACACATTCAAGCCAAATGTAAGCCTTCCTGTCGTCGCGTGCTATATATATATATCCGATGGGGAAGGCTATTAATTGTATCAACATTCCAAGCCCGAGCCATCTCATCAGGGGCACGATGACCAGGAATGAATTTGTGAGCAGAATCCTGATTAACAATGGAGCGGTAAGGATAAGGAGAATTATAAGAGGTGTGCCGACAAGCATTACGATTTCAATCTGACGGTTTACCACCTCACGCATCCTTTCACCATCGGAGGCGCAGGCGGAAAGACGGGGAAAATAGTCGAGAGCCAGGGCGCTTATGATAAGTCCTATATATTGGTTGGTGATCGAATTGGCTCCTTGATACAAACCGACGTCATCAAGAGAACCTGTGGTGCGGATGAACAGGTTGATCGCATAGTTCACGAGTTGGCCCACGAGAGATCCTATCAGAAGAATCGCTCCTATAGAGATGAGTTTCCGAATCAACTGTCGGGTTTCCTTTTTGTCAGATGCATCCTTTTTATCGATTCCCGAGGCTACCGGAGATTCCCTATATGATATATAATAGAATAAAAATGAGCTGAAAGCCAGGATTATCATTGCCGGCACAATGCCCGAATCCCCGAAGAAATAATATAGAGGCACTCCGAAAAGAAGTCCTGCCATTCCCCCCACAAGAGATGCCTTCGATAGCCTCCTCACCTCTCCCAATCCTTGCAGAAGAGCCAGGAAACCGCCTCCGGCAATCGATAGCCCCACGAATATGGAGAGCCAGAAATAGGAGATGGTGTAGTCATGAGATCCGAACGACAGTTCACTCCATAGTGGTGCGCCGATAGCGCATATAAGGGTGCCGAAAAGAGAGGTGGCAAGAAGAAGTTTCAATACTATGGCGATGGTTTTCCGAAGCCGGGAGGGTTCATCCTTTGCAGCCGATATCTCCTTCACCATTGCAAGATTCAGGCCAAGACTGCCTATCTGCTGCATCGGAGCTGTGGAAGAGGCAAATAAGGAAGATATGCCCATCCCTGCCGGTCCGAGAAACATAGCCACGAATTTTCCGCGAAGAATACCGATGATGATATTGAATATCTGCACTCCTCCAAAAGCTGAGAGACGTTTAAGAATATTGCGGTAACTGTTCTCTTCCTTTAGTTCGCTCATCTGTGAAGTTATTTTAGTTCTTAAAATACATGGTCGATGAATTCACAGCCTCCCACCTCTGCGGCAAAACGAGCGAACCCGGAGGCATACATCCGGTCGGTGCGCATACGGTAAAGTTTCCTGGAACCCATAAGCAGCATCTGGTCAACGAATGTCTTGAGCCACACGTCCTCACTCTCATCACGGTTAAGATCAATATGACGTATCTCCCCATCCACCACATGTATTCTCGAATCCATATCCTTAACCGAGGATAGGAACCGTATGCTGTCGGTGGTGATAAAGAAGCGGCTATCATCCGGCTGAAGAGAGATGAGCCTGCGGATCTCACCCTTCACCTTCCCTATAAGCTTCACTCTTTCTTCTTCCGATAGCACCACATCAAACCAGTCATCGAAATCTCCCAAGAGTGTTAGGAATCGGCTTGTGAAGCTTATATAATCAGGTCCTAAACTCTCCTGATGTTTCTTCAAGGCATTCTCGAGAAGAGGGGAGGGACGGAAGAGTTCGTTGAATAGTTGGTTATAATTTCCACGTGCGCTGTCGGCATTGGTATAAAGATGCAGCTGCGCAGGTCTATTTTTCAGAGCATATCTCAAACGCCGGAGGCTCTCCCGGTCGGTCATATCATCAATCACGACAGCTCGGGAGTTCTTACGAGAACGGCTTATCTCCTCTTTGGAAATCTCCCAATCGAAAGTTGACGGTATAAGGTAATCTTTCAAGTTGAAAGGATTATCCCAATAGATATAAAAAGGTATATTGAGGCGGCGACACTCATTATATACTGTAAGGATGCCACGTATTCTATCGGTCAATCCGCCATGGTGGATTGCTCCGTCAAGCATGACCACCACCCCCGGTTTTTTGATCTCCTCCTCGCGATCGTGATAGAGCTTTCTATCCACCTCGCGGTCGAGCGACCAGGGAGCCGGTCGGCCGAAAGCCACAAAAGGAGAGGCTATCCAGTGTTTGAGATGAGTGATGTGTTGAATATATTTATGTCTGCAACCATGATAAGCCGCTTTCATTCTGTGAAAGGTTTTTCCTCCATGTTTACGGCCCCAGGCTCCAATTATTTTTTTAGGATTAAGTTGCATTTTAATTCTTTTGATGGTGATTCACATAAAAATAGTTTAGCTTCGCTATCGGTCGCCCGGACGCATATCCCGTTTCCTCTCAATTATCATGTCACGATCTTTTATTTTTAGTGGGAATTTCATATACTCAACTCCATTTTTTATAGTAGGCATGGTGTCTTCTTTCATACCGGTAGTGTAATATAACTTGAAATTATGAGAAGCATATGGTAATGAAATTTTATATAAGTCGATATTTTTAAGTTCAGCCGGGAGAAGTAACAAAGGAGTGTTAGACGGTATATTATGAACCCATCGTTCTGTCTCCAATGCATAACGGTCGGATGGGTCAAACATTCCTAAGTGTTTATTCAAAAGCCACCATGGACTGTCATTGAAATATATATAATTAATGAAAATTGGTTTCCCGGGATGCTTATGATATTCTGTCAAAATCTCGCGTGTCATTTTATAGTATAACGTCTGCCATGAGATTAAAGCATAGAAATGAATAGACATAAGAATAGTTAAGGCAGCGGAAATCACTATTCCGGAAAAAACTTTTATATTAAAATCTATTTGAGAAATCAACTGGAGAATTGCAATAACCGCAAAGGTTTGAGCGAACCATCCACTTCGTCCGACCACTCCACTCACAGCACTTATTAAGGATGATACCACGCCAGCGCATATCCAAAAGAAGGTGGGTGAAAAGATGATTTCACGCAAATTCATTTTTTTACAGGCCACAAATAAAATTATTATGCAGATTAATATCAGAACATAATAATCGCTTTTAAGAAATATCATCAGAGGTGAATCATCCGGTGTGGTGACTGAGATAGAAGAGAAAACACGGCCGTAAAAAGCTGGAGAAAGAAAAGGAATAAACATTCCAAGTGCGTAAGAAATAAAAAGAGGACCTTTGTTGGATTTCAATATCCCTTTCAGAGATCTTTTATGAACCATGCACCATAATAATCCGGAAACTGCAATTGGGAATCCGCACGCCTCATGCATGGCCGGAGAGATAAAGAATAGAGGAATTAAAGCTATCGCTTCTTTTCGGGAGTAATTCTTCTTAAGAATTAAAAAAACACATAATAAATTGAGCGAAGTTGCCCAGATATAATTAATTTGAACCACTAACATTAGGAAAAGATCCCACCATTGAAATGTGAATGTTACAAGCGCAATAACAATTATTCTGCCTGTTACACCAATTTTATCAGATAGCCCTAAACTTAAAATCATCCAATAGAAGAGAGCCACGGCGCATCCGCAAATTATATTTAGAACAGACCGAGGGATAAAATCAAAAAGGATGAAATTGAATGTATCACCCAGCCTTCCATTTACACTCATTATATGAGATAAGGGATACCGCCATGCACTATGACCGGTTTGTGATATATAATTATTCAGACCATTGGCATATGCCAGGTCGTCACCTCGATATTCCACTAATGATGTTAGCCATACATATGCACATCCTATTGCAATGATTATGGCAGTAGCAATAAATCTTCTATTAAAACCGGAGTCGGTTGTCATGATTCAGTCTCTTTCTTTATAATGGATTCAATGATATAGGGTGGTCTATTCTTGACCTCATTAAATATTCGTCCCAGATATTCCCCAATAACCCCTAACGCCAAAAGTTGAAGTCCTCCTAATAAGAGAATGACACATATAAGGGTGGGGAAGCCGGTTACAGGTTCTCCCCATATAATAGTTTTGACAATAATGAAAATCATATATGTAAATGCAAGGAAAGATACAATTCCTCCAGCAATTGAAGCCATTCTTAAAGGCTTTGTAGAAAAGTCGGTTATCCCGTCAATAGCTAAATTCAGCAGACGGAAAAAATTGAAGGAGGATTTCCCACCTGTTCTTTCAGCTTGACAGAACTCAACACCTTTCTTGCTGAATCCAACCCAACAATATAATCCTTTAGTATAGCGTTGGGTTTCTCTAAGCGATCTTAAGGCATCGATCACCTTTCGGTCGAGGAGTCTGAAATCACCTACATTCGGGAGGGTATTTATATCTGCTATGCTATCTAAAGTCTTATAAAAAACCATGGACATATTTCTTCGTAATACAGATTCCTTTCCTCTTACGAGTCGTCTGCCATATACGTCATCATATCCTTTACTCCACCAATATACCATCTCCGGAATTGTTTCCACAGGGTGTTGAAGATCCGCATCCATGATTATCACAGCATTGCCTTCTATAAGATCCATACCTGCCAGCATAGCGTTCTCCTTGCCGAAATTCCGGGAAAGATTTATAATGGTGATACGTTCATCTTTATTGGCAAGTTCCCGAAGTATTGTTAATGTATCATCGGAAGATCCATCGTTGACAAACATGAATTTCCAATTGTAATCCTTCATGGAAATAATTATGGGTGTGTCAGCTCCTTCGGGATGAATCTCGGCTTCCTTTAGAGTTAAATCACATAGAGCCTCAAAAAGATAATGAAGATTATTCTCTTCATTATGGCAAGGTATAAGAATTGATATGGTCTTCATAACTTAATTTTTTTTATCCAGCCTGAGAAAAGATGCTTTATGCAAAATAATATTCCGGTTCCGGTAGCTTTTGAGGTGCGGTAAGCTTTCAGAAAAATTCGGGGAAAAGAAGAGAGAGGATAAAAATTTCGGATAATCAATCCTTGAGCTCTGAGCACTTCCGGTTTGGCGGCATTACGTATTCCTGTTGTTTCCCCTTGATGTTGAGCAATGAAAATGGGGAAAAACATTCCTTTTAGTTTTTTTTTCAGAAGGGAAGCCATCCATATATCCTCTTCACCACAACCATATAAAGGAGCTCCTATTCCAAAATTTTCATTGAATAATACTCCGGTTTTTTTAACTGCTTCTCGTCGGAACGCTATTTCAAACGAAGTTAGATAATATCCTTTTGCCGGTTTATCCAGATAGAATGGATATGTCGGATATTCTTTTTCTGTTCCACCACCCGGAATAGAATATTTAAAAGTGGCGATATCGAGATCCGGATTATTATCAAAGGTTTCAATCAATTTTTTAAGTCCTTCGGGAAGAAATACCAGGTCATCGTCAGCAATCAGACATAGAGGAGCGGATGCGAGTTGGAGAAGAATATTGCGGTTCCGAGAAAGTCCCTTGGTATTGGAGAAGTAAATCTTTATATCCGGGCGTAAAAGTGAATCGGGAATCCCGATTTCATTTCCGAGAGGATTCTGACAGGATATGATATACTCTACATCATTGATTTCCGGAAGATTGACAGTTGCCAGACGTTCGAGACCTTCTTTCTTGAAAGTGGCCACAAGAATTTGGAGTTTCACATGATTCATTGTCCTGGTCAATTAGATTTTCCGATAATTTTCTTCCAATGATTTTCAAACTTATCAACAACAATCCCGATATCATTATGGCTCTCCACAAGTTGTCTTCCTTGTCGAGACATTTCCTCCATTCTTTGACGGTCGGAAATAAGTGACACAAGGTATTCTTCCCATTCCTGCGATGATTTAAGTGGAGATAGAGGAATTATCGGCCTTTCGGCTTCTCGGATATAATCATAATATTCCGGTTGTCCTCCTGTGCCAACCACTTTCCCTAATGCCATAGCCTGAAGTGCGTTCGTGGCCGGTGAATAAGAATAAAACTGATCGAGAACGATATGGGAGGAATTCATCCTGTGAAGATATTCTTTAAGCGGAAGATTTCTTACACATTCCACTTCACACAACTCCGGAAATCTCTTTTCAATCCGTTCAGCCATTTTGAGAAGGAGTCCGGTTCCTTTTTGAATTTCCATTCCTCCCCGGATACCGATAAAGATTTTCAATTTTCCTTCCGGAAGTTCAGAATAATTCAATGACTTAAGATTTATCGGTATATTTGCGAATGTGAGTTTATCTTTCAAGATTGGTCTGGATGGTATATCATATTCGGGTAGTACTGACACCGCTCCCGACATAGTGGAGTAGATATGTTCGGAAAGTTTTCGGTTGCTCTCAGAAATCCAAAGTCTGCCTCGTTGGGAAATTTTCTCAAATTCAGTGAATTGTTTGCCAACCATAAATTCAGAGAATTGGAATGTGTCGGATTTCATACAGGCATCCACAAAATGAAAGTCATCCCCTGCTAAAGTAAGGAATACGCTACGATTATTATTCCTTAGGATGTCATAGAAATACTTGATTTTTTCTGGACGGAGATTGAGAAAATGCGAATTAATGAGTTGTACTACATCAAAATCCTTGATCTTCCTGACAAGACGGTTGACCTCATAAAGATACTTGACAGCATTCAGTTTCCCCGGATAACGATCAAGCAAAATATCCTTTGCCGTGTCCATATAACGCCCACCGTCGGATATGACTGTCACATCATGTCCGCGTTGTTTAAGCTCCTGCGCTATTACTGCATGAAGGTTGGAATAGTCACCGAAAAAAAGTATTCTCATCCGCTTAATCAAGGTTTGTGATTTTTATTTCCATAACAAATAACCGGCTCGACCTCCACACACGGTGTATTTATAAATGAATCTTAATATTCGTTTTCTGAATTTAGATAAATCAGCCTGACTCACACTTTCCTTAAAAAGCTTTTCTCCCTTTTCCGGGAAGCCTTCCCGATCATATATAGCAGCTAAGTTGATACGTCGATACAGCAGCATATCTAAAATACGGTCACGCAGGGAATCGGAGGTGAGTGTCTCTGCATCCTTCTCACAAGCTTCGATAGCTTTTTCCCATTCCCCCGCTTTTGAATGGAAATCGGTGCCGGTGATTGAAGCCTCTTGTGGATATATGTGCGCCAAGACCCGAAAAATACCTTTCATTTTGGGTTCGTTCAGTAGTATGCGGAGTCCTAATTCCCAGTCATCCCAGACCGTCAGTGAGGAATTCCAACCACCGATTCTCTTGATAAAGGATGTTCTCACGGCATACGAG
>CAMWUJ010000082.1 GCA_947177405.1 uncultured Porphyromonadaceae bacterium
GTGATGTACAGCCATTGAATGCGTCCTCTCCTATCTCCGTCACGCCATCGGGGATAACGAGATCGACAGGTGACCTTAATTTCTTATAGGATTTTTTATCAAAAATGTTTACCATATTGTTTTAATTTATTTAAATTTTATCTGTCATTTCATGATGGAGCCTTTCCAACCGTGCTTGATTGAGGGGATAAGGTCGTCGTCGGTGATAATCCAAGTCACGGGAAGACTTCGGTATTCCACAGGAATCTCCGGGTCAGGGGCAATGCCATCTGTTATGTATATGAGTCCGTCATATCCGGGATGATTCATGTAATAGTCGGCCACAGGCTGGAAGTCGGTCCCCCCGCGCCCGAGCACCTTGAAGGTATTTATCGCCTTTCGGATGGGTTGAGGTGCACCTTTCAGCTCCGCATCAAACTGGAGCACGTCGATACGCTCTACGCCCTGTTTGAAGATGCGGTTGATGAGGCCGAGCATACGCGAAAGCGTTTCCGAATCGACTGAACCACTGACATCGAGCGCAACGAGCACGCGCGTCGTGTAGGCATATTTACTGCCCATCTGTTCGAAACCATAACGACGCGAGGGACGCATGCGCGTGAGGTCGCGCCGCTGACTCAGAATCGACTTCTTGAAGCCCTTGAGGATATTTGCGACGTCGATGGGTGGCACGAGTGAGGCTTTCACACACTCCACAAAGTTGGCAGGCAACGTGCCCCAGCCCTTCGATGGCCCGGCCATCACGGCTTGAATGATAAGGTTAATGTCAACGGTCATGATTGAGTCCTCCTCCCAGAGAGCGGTGCTCTCAATCCACATTTGTAGCTGCACCGTCATTGACGAAGAATCAGAATCCTTGGTATCATCACTTCCGCCCTTTGAACCACCATCGCCCAATATGCCTATACCAATGTTGAATTCAACATTCATGGTAACCGGCGGAATCAGACGGTTGAGCAGACCGTAGTATTCCTCGAATGTCTTACCTTTAGGCATGGCATCGACAATCCACTGCGGCAACAGTTGGAAACAGAATGCCATGGGGCCCCCCATATTGTCGAGAATAGTCATATTAGAGGCCAGATAAAGGATTTCGGGACGCGCACGGAACGGCTGACGCTGATAGGGGTGCTTGAGTAGAATGCGCAGGGCCTCGACTTTCATGCGGTCGGCAAGTTCACTGTCGGCCATGCCGTCAATCTGCGTAGGATTATATTCGATTCTTCCTCCGCCGGTGCGTAATGGAACTGCCATCGACGTGTTTTCTGTCAGCGCGTGAGTGCAATACATGGAAAACAACAATGGATCAACAAGAAACCACCGCTGCGCCACTTCTCCGATGCGCAAATCGACCCTTTGCGGCTTCTTCGATTTAGCCTTCTTTGCCATCAGAGATTCATGATAAATTCGGCGAGCTTAGTATAGATATCCGGGGCACCCGCCAGCAGAAATGCCGAAGCCTTGGGATATTGTGCGCGCTGGAATGTCTCTGCAAAATGGGCAGCTGCTTCCCGGTTGGATTGCTCCGTCGTGAGCCATGTTATATATTCGGCCCCATTGAACACCCATTTGCTCTTTTCCTTGGCATTCTTAGGCTTGTTGAGTTCCAGATGACGCATCAGCGAATCGTTCACTGTCGAGAGTTCAGGCAGAGTCATCTGTTCAAGGTTTTCCTTATGCTTATGGAAATCATTGAGCACATCTTTTCCATTGACCTTACGGGTCTTCTTGATCTCCTCAAAGAAAACGTTAGCGACTTTCGGTCCTATTATTCCGGCAATAGACTTCTTAAGCGACACATTTACCACAGGAGAGTTTTTTAAAATATTGCTCACACGTTCCCACCCGCGCCGGTCGGGTGTCTTTTCAAGATTGTCGGCATCCTCGCTTAGCTTGCCGTCGAGGAAGGTGGAGTTGTCTTCTATAAACCTTATGACTTCCGGCGCAATTTCAGCCTTTTCAGCCCACAGCAGCCACTCGCTCACCGAAGGTTTGAACGTGTAGATGTTGAAGCGGCTCACAAGGGCTGGATCGAGGTCGGTGAGCTGATACTCCTGTCCGGCGTTCACAGCTGAGATGATGCGACTCCCTTCAGGGAGCGCCTTCCCTGCGAGCTTGCGGTTGAGCGTCATGTCCATCACCGACTGAAGTATCTCGGGGCGGGCGCGGTTGAGCTCGTCGAGGAACAGAACTATTGGTTTGCCGTCGGTCGGAAACCAATATGGAGGCAGGAAGTCTGTCTTGCCGGTCTTTTCGTTCTTATTCGGCAGACCGATAAGGTCACCGGGGTCAGACATCTGACCGAGAAAGAGAGTCACCACAGGTATTCCTTTGCTTTCAAAATAATCGGTGAGTATGCGGCTTTTGCCGATGCCATGCGCACCGGCGAGCATTATGTTCTGCTCGGACGGTGTCATGGCAAGGATATCAAGAAGTTCCTTTACATCGATATTGATTGTCATAGTAAGGTAAACTGATATTAATAATATGGGTATTGAAGAGGAAAAATTCAAACTCAGGAGTTGATTTTTTCGATTATATATCCGAATCCGGGAGTTTTCCATTCGCGCTTGATCTCAATATCCCTGTTCTCAAGCACTTTGGCTATCAGCTGAGCCATAGTGAAAATTATTCTCTCATGACGCATATCGAAAGCAACGATATCCCAATCCACCCTTAGGGTAAAGGCATTGCAGTCTTTTCCTCCACCGGCTTTGAAACAGATGTTTTTGGAACCCATCGGACGGTATCTCTCATCAAGATCTGATTCGAGATCGAAATCTGACTTCATTACTTCTGCCACCGATTGATACAACCTGTCAAATTCCTCTTTATCAATAATAGTTGAGGATATACCAAGTTCCGGTTTGACAGCAGTAACGAAATGAAAATCTTCTTTATGAACCGAGTCTGCCACTATCAAGGCAATCATCCAACGATCTCTACCCTTGCTGAGCTTTTCCACGTCAGCGAGGAATTCAGACTTCTCATGAGTCGAATGCTCCTCATCCATCAGATAATAGCTGCTGTATTCCCCGGGCATATCATCATACTCCTTGCTGATATAATTGAAACCGCCGAAAAGAGCAAGGTAATAAGCGAATTTGCCGGAACCGACCTCGTGGTAAACAGATGGAGCCACAATCGTAACATTGCTTCCTCTATCGATGCAACAGCCGTATGAGGTGTGTCCTTCCTTAGGAATTGTCTCTATCACAAGCCTGTCCTGAGGTGAACGGTTATCAGGGAGTGCGGTTGCAAGATTAGAAAGACGGAATTCGTCGGATGACCGGACCGCATCAATTATATCCTTGGTATCCATCTGCTGCATAACCTGAATATCGGTTAATGATACGTAACGAGGTACTGTACGCACCAACTGGAGTTTCTTCGCCTGTTTTCGACGGAACGATTTCTTGAGACATTCACGCATTTCCATCAGCTCCTTCTCTCGCTTATCCTCAGCCATAGCTTCAGAGAATCCTCCGGCCACCAGACCTGCAGGTACGGCGAAGATGGCGATATTCACCAGCGCGCAGGCGATTTTTAGCACTCGGCCCCAGAACGTGATAGGAGTGTAGGCAGCAAACTCGCCCGGGTCGCCTATATAACCCATGAACGACCAGAGCATCGCGTCCCAATAGCTGTGGAACACCTCCGGCTGAGCATTATGCTCTACAATATAGAGCAGAAGCGACAACACAAGAGTAGTTGCCACAAGAACTTGCAGCGAGACCCACATCTCATGCCGCGTAGATTTAATTGCACGCCAGAATAATTTGAAGGATTTCATAATAGACAAAAATAAAAGATTTTATAAAAAAGATCAATAATTAGCACACCACGCTCCTCTTCTTGGCGCAACTTTCACCCCTGGTTCACCAATCTTTCGTCTTTTATTCTTTGGCTTTTCAGTATTACTCGAATCTTCAATGCTTTCAATTACCTCAGTATAAATTTTTGCATATTTATACGGGGATTCTGTTTCCTCACATGCAGTAAACTGCCATCTTGTCTGTTTTCTTCCTTTTGGTGTTGTACGTTCTACTTTTTCCCAATCAGAAGATTTCGGACAGTAAACAGCTCTGACTATGCCATGATATACGGCTAAAACATGAGTACATTGTTTAATTTTCTCCTCCGAAATCCACCACCAACCTCTCGCTCTTTCATATAGCTGATTAGCTTCGTTCGATCCATCTTCTAACTTAAACCTATTGAGCAATACAATGATTATCTTATCACCCTCATTCGGAATAAAAGGATGTTCCGGATATTGAGCATTTATTTCCTCTACAGACATTATTCCCAAATCCTTTTTAAGATGTTCATTATTCTTTCTCTTTATATGATGACCATGGATAAGGTTGGTCAGAGAATTACCACCATTAACCCTTGAATCCATCATAAAATCAATAAGGGCTGATTCCAAGTTGAGAGCCTCGTCTGATGTCAGTCCATGACGAATAATGATATGACGCACATTTTCAGGACCAATCTCTGCGATTCGTCTATTTTTCTCATTTTCATCAGCTTCCGGATCTACATTACGCACATGAGCAAAAGTACGGTCTCCTTTCCCCTTGCCTATATAGAACACCTTATTATCCCTTGGATCTACAAGACAATAAACGTAATAACCTATAGAATCCGAAGCTCTAACAGTAAATTTATTTCCACTCATAACAGTGATATTATTACAGTCTTTTATTCATTGTTAAAGCTGCTAATAAGCTCTTTAGCCTCATCCTTCGCCTCCGTATCGTAAGACCATATATATTTATAATCTCTACCATCTTCTTCTTTTGTAAATGAAAGTCCATCACGCACCAATAACGAAATCTTATTTGCAAGTCCGATATTATTTTTTACTAAAGCTTTACGAATAACTGAAATAAGATAATCATTATAAATCGTTACTGCCTTCTGATACTTCTCATTGCTTTCATTTTCATCATTATAAGAACTGAATTTTCCGAGGTAAACATTATTAACTCCTAAATCAAAATCTCCAAGGTGCTCAAGAAAGAGGTTTTCTGCTTCACTATCATTTTTTGTTAGGAGGACTTCACTTTCTGCTTTTAAAACTGAGACAGCTTTACGACAATATTGTTCACTCGTAAATCTTTCACTGACTTTGTAACTACACTGCCCTATTTCCCCAGTCTCACTATTATATACGATTTTTGAATTCTTATCAAAATGGCTGCACATAGCATTGAGAACATTAAATGCTACTGCATAATCACCTTTGGCTACAGCTTTATCTATCAGATCATTCATTTTATAGAAATTGTTTGAAGTTATAACTTCGCTTTCACTCATGTTAGAATCTTCATTTTTCTCTTCATTTGAACAGCGGTCAAGAGATATGACCAGTAAAAGACAAAATAATAGCATTGAGCTTAAAATAAAAAATGGCTTCATATTAATTTAATATTTAATTTGTTAATAAATTATTTTACTACATTCCCGAAATCACAAGATGAATATTGGCCAATCCCTGTGTATGGTTACTTACCTTTACTCCAAGCTGTTTTCTCATTGCCTTAGCAAGTTGCCGTCCCCACTGATATCCGGAGTATTGGGTTCCATCTGCGTTTAGAGTAGGTATGCGAACACTAAATGAAAGTTCATTTTTAGTATTGACCTTCAGTTTGAAAGAACCTTTGACAGCATGAGTATCGAGATAATCTTCAATCCAGTCGGTATAGGTGTCTCCCTCTATGCTTTCATCTTGAAGATTGACATTAGACCCATTCTCAACTGTGATGCGTAGAGAAATTTCTCGTCCTTTTGTCAGGATTCCGGAAAAATAATTGCGTAGATCCTTATTGATACCTTTCATATTTTCAGACAATGATGTTTTAAAGGCATTAGCAAAAGAATCACCATCTACATTTTCTGCCGACTTGGTGGCAAAAACTTTGTTAGTATAAGGGTCAATAAAGGAGATTACGTAATTAAGCGTAGAATTATAGGTTTTACGGTCAAAATTGGTTTTATAATCAACTTCTACTATAATATCCGGAGTGGCAGTTTCCATTAATAATGTCTTGGCATCTTTAGCCAATCCGTCTGCCTCATCTGTAGCCGACTGTGTGGCAAGTTGCTTTAGAGTCTGCTCCAAATCGTTGAGAGGATAATTATTGGCTACAAACTGCTCTTGAATAGCGGATATGATTGCTTTGTTGTTTTTATCTGCAAGAAGATACTTCTGATAATCTCGAACAACGCCATCAGGAGTCTGATTGGCAGCTCCGAATCTTTGAAGCACACCATCGGAAGGAAGTACCATAATTTCAGGCTTTGCCTGTTCAATGGCATTTACCTCGGAATTGGCATATTCCTCCGAATTATCTTCAAGACCAGTAGTAAGACCATCTTTTGCAGACTTGCTGTTTCCACATGATGCGAAGATGCCCGCGAAAGTCAAGCCAATACAAATCAATGATTTAAATTTCATATTATCTATGTTATTGAGTCATTAGTGGATTTAGTTGAATATCTCCGAAACTGAGGATACAAGGTTGGATGGATTAAGGAATGATGTCCATGAACTGTTTCTACCGAATGTTACTCCGATATCGCGTACACAGTCGATACCTTTATCCACTAAATCAAATCCCTTGTCCCATCGTCCGTCTACTGCTGCATCATGCGCCAATTTGGCATCAAGGGTCAGCTGTTCCATCTTTCGGCGATGTTCAGCATCAGCTTTTTCCGCCTCTATTTTTGCTCGTTTGTCAGCCTTGATGTCAAGATCAGTCAGGTATTTCCCAAATGCGGCTTTTGCTTCAGAGTATTGTGGAGTGTTGACAGGGATCAATGCCATAATATCTCCCACAACATCTGCATAGTTTTCGGAATTAGCCGCCATCGCCGCCTGCATATGGGCCAGATTGGTTGCGGCATCGCGTTCAAGCAATTTTTGGGAAATTGACGGCAATCGCTTTGATGAGAATTCAAAAAGCGCCTTACATTGCTCAGGCACACCACGTAAAAGAGCATAGGCCTGCTCATATTCATTTTTAGCTATCAGTCCTTCTACTTCCGCTTGTATAGAGGATGCGTTGGAATTATAATATTCAATTATTTTTTCACTGGCCTTTTTCAGCATCTGCTGCATTGCGGGAGTATTTTTTAATTCACTGCATGCGTTTCTATAAGCCGATTCCTCATTATTACCGACCCCTACCACTTTGTCAGAAAGCGATCCGAAGACTGTACCACTTGCTACATTTGCCACATAATATTGAACTTCGAGTGTCACTTGAGTCTTCTGGGGGGCAGTTCCGGTCAAATTCTTACTAACTTTGCTGATACCACACGCAAATACCATAGCAGGATCGCCTCCGACTCCTCCGATCCCGTTGGCGGTAACCATATCGAGCATCTTCTGTTTTACCAAATCTGAAATTTGCTCCGTTATGGCACCTTCCGGTTTTGGTTTCATTATCGTTAGCTTGATAGGATTTCCAAATATCAATGCCGTATCCACTGAAGCTAAACTGTTACGCTTTTCAGCTATTGCAACTTCTCTCTCAGAGTCGGTCATAACAGCTTGTTTCTCAGTCGGAGCAAACTTTTTCGCTCCCTCCTGTTTCCATCCGCAAGATGCTAACAAAAGAAGAGCCGACACAGAAGCTAATTCTTTCAATTTCATATTATTGTTGATTAGTTCTTATTAGTATAATATTTGACCTTACTGCTTGTTGAGCCAGTTACTGATAAGACCGAAGGTGAGGATCCCTAACGCTAACTTGATAATCGCCCATAGCAGTTTGAATATCCATTTTATAATCGTAATAGGAATCCATAGCACCAAGAGAATTGGCGACAGAATCCAAAACAGCCCTCCAAACATATTTTTGCAGGCACTCCAATAGCCCCCCTTTCCTCCACTTTTAGACTTGGATTCTTTGGTTTTCTTTTCGGGAGCTGATGGTTGTGAAGAAGCCCCACTATATATAGGTTTGCTATACTTCTCAAGTTCTTGGACAAGCTTGTGATAGGCTTCACTACTCTCCGCAATTACTGTCCAGTCACCCCATGAGCTTGACTGTCCTATTACTCCACTTCCCCATTCGTCATCCTTATAACCAGCCTTCCGAAGAGCATGAGGTATATAGTAAGTATGATGAACCTCGCTTTGCGGGTTAGGAATATATAGTATTTCACCGGCAGGAACTTTATCGGCATCAATAATGAGTCTAACTCTATGCACTACCATAATAAATTGTTTTTCATCTCCCCGAACCCTAAGAGACAGGTTAGTTTGGAAAAAAAGAAACGCAAGGTCCGTCTGAGCTGTCTGTTCTTCAGTCAGAGGCCTTCGCATTGCCCGAATCAGTAGAACAGACAGCAGCAGTGACCTTGCGATGGTATGTATATACGCTCAGTGACCCGATACTCGCGTACCAGGTCAGGGAACGTAATTATATACATTTCCCGCACGTCAGCTGCAGCTATCTCATTCCTGACTGATTCTGAAAGTTGCGAAGTTTCTGACTGTCAAGAAAGAGCGCTGAGTGTCGCTTCTTATGTATCTCGAATCCTGTCACATTTCAAATAATGCCGGTTTTTTCTCAACAATTTTTCCTGTGACGGATCCGAGTGCAAATATACTAACTATTTTACAATTATCGGCAATTTTTATTCTTTTTTGCAAAGTTAATATCATGTTTTATCTAAAAAAAGTCCTTTTTTGTCCTTTTTTAAATTCTTTGTATTAACCGACTATTTAACTAATTTTGCAGAATGATAAATGACGACGAGATAGAATTCGGTTAACTGAACGATCCCATGACTGAGTTCGGGGTGCAGACGGACATAAGCGTTGTGCTTATTGATTTCGGGCTTGCCGATACAGATAATTACGTGGAATTGAAACATACAGCCAGGTCGCTCGGTTTCATATCTCCCGAGCAGCAAAAAGAGAGGCAAACCACCATCAACAACTATATTTACAGCATCGGAGTCATAATAAATGGACGGTCTTAAAAGGGAGCCGTCCATTTCATTTATTTATTTATTTCAAGGTAAGTCCGTCCCGGAAAGCATTTCCTACTTTGCTTCCCAATTCAATATATCCGTTTCCGATAGGATCAAAAGTGATCAGCTTCATCTTTTCCACATCCGGACGACCATTGTCGTCGAGATACTTTTCATCGCAAAGGATATTCACAATCTCCGCAACCATATAGAATCCGGTTTCAGATTCATGAACTTTCTCCTTAATTCTACACTCCATTGTCATAGGGAAACAGTTGAAAACAGGAGCATTCACTTTCTCAGCCTTATCTGCTGTCCATCCTGTTTTCTTCATTTTGTCGGGATCTTTGCGTCCGCTCACGATTCCCACGAAATCGGCTGCCGGAAGAGAATCCGTTGTGGCAAACGCCACAGTGAATTCACCGCATCTATTCAGATTGTCGGTTGTGGCATGGCTACCTAAAGAGATGAACAATTCATGATAATCCCATTGTCCTCCCCATGCAGCATTCATGGCATTGGGAGACCCGTCCTCATTATAAGTCCCTATAATAAGCACGGGCTGAGGAAGAACCCATGCGCTTGGCTTGAAACTTTTCATAATAATTCAATTTACTCTTAAGAAGTAACAATCACAAATATCTAAAAGTTGGAAAGCAAGTATCATGGCTTTTGTAATAATTCCTTTATTACCTCAGCATCGACATCACCATATTGAGATGCTATTTCCAACAATTCTTCGGCCTTATTCTCATTTTGTTCCACTCCTCTTCCAAACAGATAACATTTGGAAAGTAGCCGAGCAATCTCTCCTTTAAATTCCTCCCGAGTAGAAGAATTTTCAAAAGCCATCATAAGATATTTATATGCTTTAGGATAGTCAACCACAACACTCGCATTTTCACAATAATCCGATGCACCGTTGTAATATAACGAACCTAAAAAGAATTGTGCATCCGAAAAAGAGGAGTCCGCCGCTTTCTCATAATATTCGAGACCAAGATAGCTATTCACATTTGTGCCATATCCAAACATATAACATTTTCCAAGATTTCCAAACGCCGCCGGATTTCCTGCGTCAGCAGAAATCTTAAAAATAAGAAAAGCTTCCTCCAAGTTTTGAGAAGTTCCTTTGCCAAGTAAATAACATATTCCAAGTGAATTGGCAGCTAATCCACTTCCCATTTCAAACGCTTTCTTAAGACTCCATCCAACAAAAAATGTTAATGCAGGGTCGCATATCAGGGAGCAGATATCGCCTTGCAGACGAAGGAATATAGCGAGCTATATGACTGAGTCAAAAGGCGATAGATGCCCCTGAGATGCGAGTGATGGAGTAATTTAAAAACTTTAATTTTAATCAGTTTAAATATAATTCCAATTACTAATGGAAAAAAGTTACCAAGGTCCGGCCTCTTTTTGGCTAAAATCTCGAATCTCTTCAGTCACAGCGCGGAGGCTGCTCCTTCAGAGATTCAAGATTTTATCTCAAAAATTGGCCGCCCTGCATTTAACATTTTTTATTGGATGGAGTCTTAATATTGGAATGCCTTCTCATCATTAGGATTCCCATCCCATCCTTCCTGCTCACTCTTTCCAAGAGCATATACAGCATACGTACTTCCCTTCTTTGCTGCTTTTGAATACCATTCTTTTGCAGCTTTAAGGTCTTTCCCATACGCTCCGATCCCATAATATAACATTCCTGCGTGAGAAACCATACCATCCACACATCCTCCCTGCGCAGACTTGGCATACCACCTTGAAGCCTCTTTATTATCGGGAGTTTCAAAAATTCCGGGGATAACTCCTTTACGATACATAACGCCCAATTCATATTGAGCCTGCGCATCCCCAGCATTGGCTCGGGCTTGGATTTGTGCTATCTTCTGAACCATTTCAAGACGATTCTTATTTTCGTCAGTCTGTTGGGCAAAAAGGGAAATACAGCCAAAGAACATTGCAAGACTCAGAATAAATTTTATTCCTATTTTTTTCATGATATGCATTGTAAAAATTTATCCATTTCTAAAATCTCACAAATATAATTATTTTCTCCTAATCCTAAAAACAAAATTGAAAGACACTCAATAAGTAAGGTACAGTTCCCTTTATTTCGGATAATTAGGGAAAGCCTGCCACAGAAGCGTTACAGCGCTTCACGCTTTCACTCACTCACAGATATAACGGAATTTCACAGAAGGATACGAAATGATAATCTTTATAGGGTCAACCCCAATAAGGGATAATACAGGATTACCACGAGGTGGGAAATGGTATCGGAAAAGCTGCTAAACAGTTCTAATCTCGAGTTTTTCCTGATTTCGTTAGCAAACGAGTATGGAAATATTGCATATTTCAATTTAAATAATTAACTTTGTTCGAGGAGCTTAAGAAGAGATAAATAATACTTATTTCTATTTGTATCCACTTTATACGTTTTGCATTTCCCCATAACAGCAAGTATTCTAATGACACATTTTGATGGAACCAGATATGACGCGGCATGGGACAAATCCACATGGTTTGTCCTGATTTTGGTGGCTTGTTGCTGCATAGCCATTTTTTTCTTTGACGACGGAATTTGGCCAGCTGTGATTTCCCTTGGCATCCTCCTATTCGTGGTGCTTTGCTTCAAGGGGATATATTATAAAATAGATGGAAATCAACTGATTGTCTATACCTTCTTTATTCCCAAAGCTTATCCGATAGCTGAAATCAAGGAAGTGAAACCCTCCGACAGCACTTATGCCTCTCCGGCTCCGGCGCTTTCTAAACGACTTGCCATAACGTTCACTAATCCTGATATCTTGAAAAGCCCATTGCCTCTCTTGATTTCTCCTGTGAGACAGCAGGAATTCATAAGGGAGCTTCATGATATTAACCCGAATATTCAAGTGGGAAGCGGAAGTGCATCATACATAATAAATGATTTATGAAAAATCACTATAAAAAAGAGGAAAACCTTAACAACCGCTATCTCGGATCTCTGATAGGAGGTGCGTGCGGAGATGCGCTTGGATATGCAGTGGAATTCAATTCCTTAACAGCCATTCAACGTCGCTATCCCGGACGGGGAATTACAGAATATGAGCTCGATCAACGTGGCTTGGCTCCTGTATCCGATGACACCCAGATGTCGCTCTTCTCATTGGAAGGGATGCATCGAGCTACACAAGGAGGGGCTTTTTCCCCGGATGATTTTGTGCCTTTTCTTACCGAATCATACCTTGACTGGTATGCCACGCAGACAGAACCTTTCCACCATATTCCGGGGAGCCGACTTTCCGAAATTAAAGGTCTTTGGGAGCAACGAGCACCGGGAAACACCTGTATGTCAGCTCTAAGAGAATTAAAAAAAGTTGACAGAGCCGAAGTCAGGAATAATTCCAAAGGATGCGGTGGAGTGATGAGAGTGGCTCCAATTGCCATATACTCTCATGCCTTATTACATCTCACTGCTAAAGAAACTGCAATTCTTGCCGGATTGGCAGCGGAAATCACTCACAAACATCCTCTGAGCACGTGCGCATCTGCAGCATTGACCCTGCTCATCTATTCGATATTTAATTTCGACAGGGATATCGAAAACATAAACCGCGAATGGTTGAGAAATCTGATTCGACTTGTCATGTATGAAATCCGTGATTGCTCATACGGGGCGGCAGCAACCGATACACTTGAGAATCTTTTGAACCGGGCAATGGATCTCGCTGAATCCGATATAAGCGATACTGCCGGTATTGCACTTTTAGGAGAAGGATGGGTAGCGGAAGAAACACTGGCGATCGCTCTTTTCAGCGTGATGCGTTATATTGATGATTTCGAAAAATGTATTGTCTGTTCTGTCAATCACGATGGTGACAGCGACTCTACAGGAGCTGTGGCCGGCAACATTATAGGTGCTTTATTAGGTTATACTAAGATCCCGGAAAAATATATCACAAACCTTGAATTTGCTCCCGAGATAACTTCTATTGCCGAGACCATCCTATTTGATAATTATTATTCTCTATGATAAAAACAATATATATGAAAAAATTAATTCTTTTTGCTCTCCCCTTCATGCTCCTGCTGAGTTGCGGAAAGAGTAGCGAATCCAACAAAGTTATAACTACGGCTGAAACTTTCGCCCGTTACGCAAACAATAATCATCTTGACTCAATAAAGATGATCTACCCCACTGCCGATTTTGATTCAGTAGCACGAATTTCAATCGATTCCATTTCAGTTAAAGACCTGGGAAACCTGCAATATCGGGTAAACTTCAATCCCTCCCAATGGATCGAACTGAAAGAGAAGGAAGATGGCAGTCTTACTGTGGTCGGCTCCAGAGGAGTAGCTGCTTTCCCGCCAGAGAAATACCGGATAGCCTTGCAGACAGGAATGGTCGCCGACAGCATCTCAGACCTAAAGGTGAAGCAACTTCTTAACGACAGCACTTACTTTTCTTGGCTCAATGATCGAATCAAAAGTCAGACTAAAGAGCCAATAGCTCTTACACAAGGAAAACGGACATTAAAACATGGAGTGGATTTACAAGGCCGCCCATGTGAGGGAAGTGTGGAGCGCTTGGAATGTACGGTGACCAACACCACTGAAAGGCCCATAGCAGGAAAGGATTATGCCATCACATACACCTATTCATATTACACTTGCTCCGACGGTTCTTCACCTGACGGACGTGCGCGCGACAGGAAGCTTGGTGTGGATCTTGCCCCCGGAGAATCGGCCAAGATAACTCTTGCCGCCATGGATTACGGAATCAAGAATGTGGCTGTAAAATTTAATGTGCCGGTGGATAGCTTCTATGATGCTTCGAAATCCTATACAGGAAAAGAATATGCGGAGTATCTTAATTCGAAGAAATAATTTATTTTAGTATATGGACCCTAAAGTATTAGAAGCGAAAAATCATCCTACTTAAAAAAGCAGGATGATTTTTCGCTTCTATCCGGTTTCACAAGTTTCACCTGATTTCGCGTGGATAATCTCTTCTCCACTGATTATATCGTATATGTTGAGGATTCCACTTATCTTTGGGAGTAGTCTCGGCAGCCGGATATCCAAGACATACGCAAGCCATCGGAATAATGTGATTTGGAAGCTTAAGCAGTTCGGAGAATTCACTCACCCTTTCAGGCATTGGATAGATGCCACACCACACAGCTCCAAGCCCCATGGCATGAGCGGCGATCAGAAGATTCTCAGTAGCTGCCGATACATCCTGAATCCAATATTCCGTCCCGAGCCCGGGGAGTGTCACCGTGGTGTCGCCACACATCACTACTGCCCTCCGCGCCTGCTTAGCCATAGTCATGGAAGAGAATCTTTCACCGATGGTGTCAAGAATCTTCTTATCATTGATCACCACAATGCGCCAAGGCTGCTTATTGGCGGCTGAGGGAGCAGCCATAGCTGCATGAAGAAGAGTATCCATGGTGTTTTCTGATATATCACGATCTGAATATGCCCTCACACTTGTACGGGTCATTATATCAGAGATAGTACTGCTTTGTACATTAGCCGGAACCGGATCAGCTGAGTCTGATGATCCGGATGATATCCATTTATAACTTGTAAATACGAGCCCTAATGCAAGGAGAATGATAAGATAAGAGGAATTCTTCATTTTATTATGAATAAATATATTATCAGCCAATATTTTCTGAACGTTTAAAGAGAGAACCTGTGGGGCATACGAAACGGCAATAAGGCCGGGACACCACAGTAGAAAGAGCCACAAAAACAGATGCAGTGATTATTATACCCCATGAAGCGGATTCAAACATGAAGGCCTGGAAAAGCTCAAGATCCATCCACTCCACAAGACAGTCGGTCCAAAGCAACAGCATAAGGAAAGCCCACAATATCCTGCGGAACCAGTCGAGACCTTTTATCAATTTAGGCGACATCCTGAATTTAAATCCGGATATCTCTCCCATTAGCTGCTGGGCGGAACCAAGCGGACAAATATGGTTGCAGTAATGCTGCGGATGTCCGAACATAGGATAAATGAAGGCCGCCACAAGCATAGGTACAGCCACAAGAATCACCGGCATGGAAAAGCCGGAGGAAGTATATTTCAAAATCAATGAATAATCAAGAAACTGTCCCGCCCAGAACCCTAAAACTATCACATTTGCAATCATCTGGATGGTATGATAGACTTTGTTTCTCACAAACAGCGGCAGAATACAGGCAGCTAAAGTGACGACCAGTGCGATCCATATTTTTAAAGGAACGGAAGCAGACGAATGTATATCCGCACCCTCATACTCCGCCAAACCTGCCTTAACATTATCGATTATGGCATTGGATGAATATGTGGCACCGCTCACGGCATCTACCTTCAAGGTGTCTGCTTCGGCAACCGTCTTCCCTATCCACAATGGGAAAAGCCCGGAAGCTCTTTCAAAGAAAGATGGGGTCTCGGCATTGGGAAGAGCTTTTATATCGGTTATCTTCCCGTTAACTATATAGATATCAAGAGGTACCGGACCGGCATACCCTGTTTTGGTCCCGGGAAGATCCTTGGTGTGTATCACCACTGTCCCATTTTCATCTTCCGATACTGGATTCGACACACTCGCTTCCGTTTGCCTTTCGGAATGGTTAGCTACATCAATTCCGAACACCGACTTATTTACCGAGATTGCCGCCGCCATTATCATCAGGAGAACCAGGCAGAAACTTAGTATTCTATCTTTTATTTTCATTCCACAAATTTAGTAAAAAATCTGTAGTAATCAACGTGCGGGGTGAATTAAATTTTCAAAATATTTATAATTCTTCAAATCTCATATTATCAGTAAGTAAATACAATTTTACTTTCGGAAGAAGATATTGAAGTAAATTTATTTTTATAAATACAAGTTTCACAACCTAATAGATTTCTCCGCATGGCTTCTGTGAAATTCTGTTCTTTCTGAGTCTTAGCTTGGTCAGACCAAGCGTTTCTGTGGATACAATTCCTTGTATTAGCCTGATTTTGGTTGACTATGTTTTGGTCTTAGACCTGAATAAAGTT
>CAMWUJ010000083.1 GCA_947177405.1 uncultured Porphyromonadaceae bacterium
TTTGTTTTTATGTTTTTTTGATATTATCATTATTTTTGTCGATGATTTTGCATTTCCATTTATTTAGATTAATTTTACCATTATTATTTTGTGATGGAAAGGCTTTATCAATATCTCTGGAAACATTCCATGCTCGGACGTCGGTTGGTTACTACCGATGGTTGCCATGTCAGGCTTCTTTCTCCGGGTGTTTGGAATGAGAATGCCGGGCCTGATTTTTTCAATGCGAAGATTGCTATTGAGGATCAGACGTGGGTTGGTAATGTGGAGATTCATGTAAAGGCCTCTGATTGGTACAGACACAATCATGATAAAGATGCTTCTTATGATAGCGTGATGCTACATATAGTTGCGATTGACGACGCTCGAATAAATCGTTCTGATGGATCTCATATTCCACAGGTCTGCGTAAATTTCCCTCAGGAGTTCTATTATATCTATTCCGCACTTTCAAATAATATTAGCGACATCAGATGCGCTCCTTATATTCCTTCTCTCTCTCCTCTCCAGATAGAAGACTGGCTTTCCTCACTTGCAGTGGAGCGGATACAGGAGAAAGCTAACAGAATTCTTGATATTCATTCCAAAAACCGTGGAGATTGGCAATATACCTGTTTCGTGACATTTGCACGTGCCTTAGGCTTTGGATTGAATAGCGAGCCATTCGAGATGCTTGCCAATTCCATTAACCTTAATTTCCTCTCGCGTCATTCCGACAATCTTTTTCAACTTGAGGCGCTTCTTTTCGGTCAGGCTGGAATGCTCGATATGAATTACCATATCTTCGATGAATATTACCAAGGTCTTTGTCGGGAATACTATTTCCTTGCAAGGAAGTATTCGCTGCGTCCTTTGCGAAACAGTGTCTGGAAATATTCGAGAACACGCCCCGGCAATTTCCCTCACAGGCGTATCGCGATGTTGGCACAATATCTTTATGGAGGATTCTCACTTATGGGAGATATCCTTGCCACCTCGGGAGATGAAGAGAAATGTAGGGAACTGTTTGTGATGGATCTTGAAGGCAGCTATTGGGAAACCCATTCCGGGTTTGGATCGGAAGAGACCAGGGCATCGGTATCCTTATCCGACAATAGCGTGGATCTTCTGCTTATAAATCTCATAGCACCATTATTATATGCCTACAGCGCCTCCAATGGCGATTACGAAAGGGCAGAGCAGGCCATGTCTTTGTGGGAGAATCTTGATGCCGAGAAGAATAAGTATATACGTCAATGGAAAGGTTACGGTATATGTTGTGAGGATGCATTGCATTCCCAGGCACTTTTACAATTACGCAAGGCTTATTGTGATCGGGATAAATGTCTCGATTGCCGCTTTGCACATGGTGTTCTCAGAAAAGCAGTGTTGAAATGGCAATAGAAAGAATCACTGGTATTGTTACTGATATCGTAAGATATAACGACCGTCATAATATCGTGGGTCTGTACACCCGGGAAAGAGGGAGAATCTCATTTCTTGTTCCTGCTACAGGAGGAAAGGGGGGGCGTGCTCGCAATGCCCGACTTCAGTTATTGTCGGCAGTAGAAAGTGATGTGAACTTTAAAGAGAATAAGTCCATTCAGAGCCTTTCGAAAGTGGGGCTTAAGGAAGTGTGGCGTGATATATATTTTAATCCATTGAAGAGCGCACTGGCGATATTCATAGCGGAGTTTCTAAGCCGTTATTTGCGTGAAGCAGCTCCTGAGCCTTTGCTTTGGGATTATATCCTCGAATCGCTGCGCATTCTTGACAATAGAAAAAAACACTGTGCGAATTTCCATATATCTTTCCTTATAGGAATGTTACATTTCGCCGGAATCACTCCTGATATTTCAGATATAGAGCCGGGGGACTTTTTTGATATGCCGTCGGGCCATTGTGTTCCCGAGCATCCCTCACACAGGTCTTTTCTTTCTCCTGAGGAAACCCGTGTTCTGCCTGTATTGATAAGAATGAATTATACCAATGACCGCCTGTTCAAATTTCGTGGAGAAGAACGACGCAGGATTCTGAATCGTATTTTGCAGTATTATGCCGTTCATTTCCCGGGAATGTCATCATTGCGATCGCCGGAAATACTCGGTGAAGTTTTTGCATAAAAAAAGTCTACCTCTTTTCACAAAGAAATAGACCGAAACCTTAATCTTAATTTAATACTATGAAAAACACTCGACAAAAATAGCTAAATTGTTTGATATAGCCATAAGAATCATTAAAAAGTTGGCTTGCCGTTAACAAAGATTAACAATATTTTGATATATATTGCCTCTTCTAATGTCTTTCTTTATGTTACCAGTATGTTTCAAGAATTTCTTGGAAAGCTGAATACCTTATCAATCGTTCACATGATGAAATTTTTCTTTATATGGACGAAATTTTATGGTATAATTATGCTTTAAATATACCGTATGCGAAGACATAATAAAGAAAGGGGATCGCGTAGAAGAACGCAACCCCCTATTGGTGAGATTTTAATGATAATTCAGTTTTTATTTGTCACGCATAAATTGATTCCGGTCAAAAGATTTCAATTAAAAAGTCTCGGCACGACGGAAATGCTGATAGGGATGATAACAGGCAGGACATTTCTCGGGAGGAGTAACACCCTCATAGATATATCCGCATACCAGACACTGCCATTTGATGGGTTTGTCAGCTTTCCATACTGTTCCATCTTCAATGCGCTGACGCATCACATCGAAACGCTCTTTGTGATGGTTTTCGATTGTGGCGATTGCAGCGAAACGTGCGGCGATTTCATCAAAGCCTTCTTCTTTAGCCATTTTTGCAGCGTTGGTGTACATCTCCACTCCTTCAGTCTCCTCTTCTTGAGCTGCAACTTTGAGATTCTGCTCAGTGGGAGTGAGGATGCCGGGATCAATCATAGTGGCAGGAGCCTCTACAGCACCTTCTGTAAGATATTTCAAGAATATCTTCGCATGATGCAGCTCGTTATCAGCAGTCTCATTGAAGATATTGGCATATTCGTAATACATCTCTTTTTGCGCAGACTGAGCGAAGAAAGTGTAGCGTGTGTAAGCGGTTGATTCAGCCACATAGGCGGCAGCAAGATTTTTCTCAGTTTGAGTTCCCTTCAAGGATTTTGTGTCAGCCATAGTTATTATTTTTTTTATAATTTTATGTTTAGTAATCTAATAATTTAACAATGTCTATTCTCATTTGTTCAAAAAATAGTAACTTTGCGGTATAGATGCAAAAACTGATTTCTCATTCTTATAATATAGGTATAATATAAGAAAAGGAGAAAGGGTTGTAAAGATTGATAAATATAATGAGAGAAGGAAATTTCAGAAGATCGTCTGATGGTCGAAATCGTAACGTAACCGGTCCGGATCGTATTCTCGAATATGTTAATGAGGGCGAATCTTCGTTTGGTCTGATGGATTTCATAGCATCCCGTCGACCTGATTCCAAGAGGAATGATATAAAGAAATGGCTCCGGTTCGGTCATCTGATGGTCAACGGGCATGTCACCACTGCGTTTGATTCACCGGTGGAACCTGGAGATATGGTGCGTCTGAACACGACTCGTCCTTTTGTCACCTTCCGTCATCCCAGGGTTGAGATAGTGTATGAAGATGATGATGTGATTGTCATCAATAAAGGTTACGGTCTATTGTCGGTGGGCGCGCAGAATGCCAAGAAAGAGATTAATGCATACGATATAATACGTAATTATATTAAGGAGGTCGATCCTCGTAATAAACTTTTCATCGTCCATCGTCTTGACCGCGATACATCCGGACTGATGATGTTCGCCAAATCGCAGGAAGCGCAGGAAGTATTGCGTCATAACTGGAATAACATGGTGTTGGAGCGTCTGTATGTGGCTGTGCTCGAAGGCAACCTTGAGCAGGAATCAGGATATGTGAAGAGCCGTCTTATGGAGAATTCTCAATTCAAGGTGTATTCTACTGATGATCCCAATCAGGGGAAATTGGCTGTGACCCATTATAAGGTGCTTGGTAGAGGCAATAATCTTACACTTGCTGAGTTTTCACTCGACACCGGTCGCAAGAATCAGATACGGGTCCATGCCTCCGACCTCGGACACCCCATTTCAGGCGACCGGAAATATGGCGCCAAGAAAAGTCCGCTTCACCGTCTGGCCCTTCATGCACGCACTTTGCGTTTCGCCCATCCTATAACGAGGAAGGATATGTATTTCGAAACTCCCATACCTGTAAAATTCCAGACAGTGCTGAGGCGTCAGAATATTTAGTTCATTCATATGCGTGATGACCTCGCAAATCACGCTTCATATGCTTGCTAAAGATCCTTTTGTCTAATAATTAATGAGAATATAAACAATGAAAATAGATACCTCTTCATATTATCCGAAATCACCTCTTGATGATGATGACGAAATCCGGGAGATAGAATCGGTGGAAAGCTCTGATTTTGAGCTGAACAACTCTCAACATTCTTCCAGTCTGTTTCCGGAGAAGGAGATTAAGGAAGAAACAGTAGAAGAGACTGAAACTCTTGCAGAGGATCCCACTCCTGCCCCTGGGCATTATGATCCCACGGAGACAGAACGGTTCTGCGACAATATATCCACTGCCCTGTCATGGATACTTGTCCCGCTGCTGATGCCGGTCTTTGGCACACTCCTCGCGTTCAATCTCTCCATCCTTGATTTCATGAGCTTCAACACAAAGCTTACCTTCACCCTCATAGTGGCTGCCATCAATTTGGGGCTGCCTGCTTTGCTTGTGTTGCTTCTAAAAAGGTTCGGTCTTGTTCAGGACGTTGGCCTCAATGGCCGCAAAGAGAGACTTATCCCTTATATAATCACCATTCTCTGCATGGGAGCTACAGCTTATTTTATGTATCTTAAGCACGCCCCTCTCTGGTTTGCGATGTTTTTTGCCGGCGGGGGAGTGGCCGGGCTGATAAATCTCCTGATTAATTTCAAGTGGAAGATTTCGGCTCATTCAGCCGGTATAGCAGGAGTAGTGGCGATGCTAATACGTATCATGCACGACGGAGTGGCTCAGCCATCCACGATAGTGTGGATCTTTATCTGGGTTGCGCTGGCCGGTCTCCTCGGTTCTGCCCGTGTTTGGCTGGGGCGTCATACGGCGGCGCAGGTGATTGCCGGATATTGCGTGGGCTTCCTTTCAGTGTTTTTCATGACAATGATCTGAAAAAGTCCGGGAGTTTGCCACGTAAGGAAAAAATTATTAAGTAGTTGTAGGCAGATATGTCAAGATATAATTATAAAAGAAGAAAGAGTCGTGAGGTAAAGGCCGGATCTGTAGGAATAGGCGGATCCAATCCCATTCGTCTTCAGTCGATGACCAATACCTCTACCAATGATATCGAGGGAAGTCTCTCTCAGATAAAACGGATAGAGAAAGCCGGAGCCGATCTTGTGCGCCTCACCACTCAGGGGGTGCGTGAAGCCGAATCGCTTGGAAAAATCAGAGAACTATTGCGTGAGAGCGGATCCGATCTTCCTTTGTCGGCAGATGTGCATTTCAATCCTAATGCTGCTTTCAAGGCTGCCGAGACCTCTGATAAAGTGCGTATCAATCCCGGTAATTTTGTTGATGCGGCGCGCACTTTCCGTAAATTGGAATTTACAGATGAGGAATATGCCCGGGAAATATCAAGAATTGCAGATACACTCGTGCCTTTCCTGAATCTGTGCAGGGAGAAAGGAGTATCTATACGTCTGGGTGTAAATCATGGATCGCTTTCGGATAGAATCATGAGCCGTTATGGTGATACGCCTGAGGGTATGGTAGAATCTGTGATGGAATATCTCCGTATAGCCCGTGAACATGATTTCCATGATATAGTGATATCGATCAAGGCTTCTAACACTGTGGTGATGACCCGCACGGTGCGTCTCCTTGTAGAAGCCATGGATGCGGAGGGGATGGATTATCCACTTCATCTCGGAGTAACAGAAGCCGGCGATGCCGAAGACGGACGCATAAAGAGCGCACTCGGAATAGGAGCACTTCTTGCTGAAGGACTGGGCGACACAATTCGAGTATCTCTTTCCGAGGATCCGGAGAGAGAAATTCCTGTCGCAAGAGAATTGCGAGACTATATAGTAGCCAGGGAGGGACACGCTCCTGTGATGGAGCCGGAGCTTATCCCTCAGGAGGAGTCGCGCAATATGCTCAGGAAGATCAAGGGTTTTGAGGACAAGATAGTGGCAATGCATGCTGATAGGCCCAACGATATATTTTTTCTCACGGATGCTTCGATGCCTGTGAAGAATCCGGAATGCAGTGGTCCGCTTGTCATCACCTCGCGTCATGCCAATGCTCCGGGCGAGATAATGTCGTATATCGACAGATTCATAGCTGCCGGTTACCGCAATCCGATGGTGGTGAAGCTTAGATATGATGACAAAGATATCGAAAGCCTCCGCATAAAGGCTGCAGCTGATTTCGGGGTTATTCTTCTTAACGGATACGCCTCAGGAATAGAGATCTCAAATCCGAATTTCTCGAATGAGGCACTTGCCGAACTTGAATTGGCTATTCTTCAGGCAGCCCGTCTGAGAATGACAAAGACGGAATATATAGCATGCCCCGGATGTGGTCGCACGCTCTTCGATCTTCAGAATACCCTGCAGGAGGTAAAAAAAGCAACCCGACAGCTTGCCGGGTTGAAGATAGGTGTTATGGGTTGTATTGTAAATGGACCGGGGGAGATGGCGGATGCCGATTTTGGTTATGTCGGAGCCGGTCCGGGTCGTGTGAGTCTATATAAAGGGAAAGAATTGGTAGTAAAGAATATTCCAACCGAAGAAGCCCTTCCAAGACTACTTGAACTTATCTCACTTTCAACATCCTCCCGGGAGTGAGAGTGGAATTGGATGACAGCATATTCAGACGGCATAACGTGAGAACGGATATGCCGTTTTTCATTGCTACCGACCCCACGGTATCGCCGGCTTTCACCACATAAGTGGTTCTTGCAGGCATAGCTGCTTGCACGGCTGCTGCTGTGGCTTCCTCCTGATTTCGGTAAGCGTCATTGAGCACGCTGTTTCGGGTATAATTGGCACCCCTGCCTTCCTGTTGGCTCGGATATCCGTAATCAAGACGTGCAAGAGAATTTGTACGGTTTATTGTCTTGGTACCCGGATTTGTGAAATCAAACATTGTGGTAGGATCGTAAGCCGTCCCGTTCACCCTTGTTTCGAAATGCAGATGAGGACCGGTGGAATTTCCTGTGCTTCCTCCAAGTCCAACGGGATCTCCGGTACGTATTCTTCTACCCGGCACGGCGATAATCTTGCTCAGATGGGCATATCTTGTCTCCAGCCCGTTATCATGACGCAGACATACGAATAGCCCGTAACCGTTCGGATCGTTCGATACTCGCTCTACAGTTCCGTCCAGGGCAGCACGTACGGTATCACCGACATTCAATGCTATATCCACACCTTTATGGTTTCTGCCGAACTTAGGACGATAACCGAATCCTGAAGTCATACGACCCACTACCGGAAGAATAGCCCCTCCATGCACATTATATTTAAATCCTCCTCCGGGCACAGCGTTGGAGGGGAGCCGTGTAGGCCCGTAGAATTGTGCGAACGCGCTTTCTGCAGGCGAGGAGTTAGACTGACCTGAATAGGCCGACATAGCATCCGCTATGTTGGCAAAAAGCACATCATCATCGATAACGGAGCTTGTCTTGAAGTTTCTGGGTACGCGATTGCGGGCAGCGGCATAAGCACTCTGTGTGCCGCCTTCCATAGCATTAAGAAGGTTGTCGAAATCAAAATCGGAGGTTGCCTTGGATCCGGACCCCATTCCGGCAAGCACTCCCTCAAGCACATCCGCCTGACTTTTCTGGGCATGGGCGGAAAATGCAATCATAGCGACGGCTGCCACAGCAGTCATCGCTATCCTTATATTGTGTAGTATGTTTTTCCTTATCATAAATTATTTAGACATCACTATCCCTTTTAGGTTTAATCTTCTTTTTCATCTTCAGCAGGCGCATCATGGAGAACCATCTCGTCGGTATCTTCCTCTTCCTCCTGTTTTTTCCCTTTTTTCATTTCCTCCCTGAGGGGTTGCACGAAAAGAATCCAAGCCACCGACATCACTCCTGCCAGGAAGATGAATCCCGCAAGAATAAGGACTTTCCTCGGTGCTGAAGGTTTAATGGGAACAGTGGCGGGTTCAATGGTTGCGAAAACCGGAGTTTCCTGCTGCACCTTCGCTTCAGCCATCTGGAGCTGCTGAGAGGTCTGGTTGAACATATTGAAAGCCAAAGTGGCCTCGTTCTCCAGTCGGTCGCGCATTGTCTGAGCAGAATAGAGCACTATGCCTTGATTCTCGTCAAGGAACTTGGCATATTTCTGCTGAGCAGTATAATAAGCCTCCTTTGCCTCGCTGTTGAGATTACGCACGTATTCAAGATCCTGACGAGCTTTATTTGTACGGTAACGGGTCACATATTCCTTCAGTTTACTTGCCACCGAGTCGGCAAGTATGGCTGATACCATCGGGTCCTGGGCTGTTACGTTGATGGTGATGACGAATGTTTTGGCATCTACAGCCACATTCACGGCATTATTCACGGCATTGACAAGCTTCTCCTCATCTTTGGTGAGTTTGAAAGCGTCTGTCTTATGATTGGGATCCGGCTCTTCCGGTTTTTCAGTTGAAAGCACTGAAAGGATCTGGCCCGGAATACTTGTCACCACTGACCACCAGGGCGATTTCACATCTTTATCAAGATATTCCTGAATAGTGAAATGCTTCTTTTCATCAACATCTGTCACGGGCACGGAAAGAAGACTAAGTGAGAAAGGCACAGACTTTACAATGTCTGGATAAAGTTGCACCGACACAGCATCAGCACTCTGGCTTCCAAGGTTGATACCTGCCATGGCAGCAAGAGCACCCATGCCGCCGCTTGAGCTTTTTGAATCTCCGGCTTCAGGGGCGAGTTTGATGGAGGTGGTGTATTCTTTCGGGATACTGAAAGCTATTACCAGACCCAACACCGCCCCGACAGCACACCAAATCATCACCATCTTGCGTTTTGCCCAGACTTTCTTGAAGAGTTCGAGAAGATCAATCTCCTTCTCCTCTTCCTCTATATTATATTCTTTATCCGACATAACAGTCTTTCTAAATAGTAGATTATTGAAGATTATTTCTTAAACAGAGCCGCCACAGTCGCAGCCATAGTGGCTACAGATCCGAATCCCGAAACTAATGTCAGAAGACGTTCCCAGTTAGCACCTGTAGATTCCGGTTTGGAAGGGACGATGATAGTCGAACCCGGTTCAACCTTTGTGCTCCGCTTCACCTTAGCCACCTCTCCGTTCATATAAACGATGAATGTCTTTTTCTTCTTGGCATTTTCACCATATCCACCGGCCTGGTCAATATAGTAAGACACTTTTTGATTCGGAACAAACACTACCGTATTGGGATACATCACATCACCCGAAATTTTTACTGTGCTCTGATATTCCGGCACGAAGATATAATCTCCTTCACGTAGCACAAGGTCGTATGTCGAACCGGGATTAGCTAATGCCATGGGAAGATTTATGCCGACGTTATACACAGAACTGACATTGAGTTTTGCCATTGATATGGAATCCTCGCTTTCTTGATTCTGCACAGCGAGTCTCATCACGTTTGCCCTTGCCTGAATCTCATCTTCTGAAAGACGCCGTTTAAGATAAGCACCTTTAAGATAAGCACCATCTACTGTGCCACCGCAGCGGTTCACAAGGTCGCTGATGCGCTCGTTGCGGTTGGATAAGGTATATGAGCCGGGGAAGAGAACCTCTCCGTCGATAATTACCTGCTTCTGGGCTCCATATCCCGGAGCCTTGCGAACGGTGACACGGTCGTAGGGCTTGAGGATGAATTCGGATGCAGGGTTATTTTTTTGTCCTAAACCGTTGTAAATATCGATTGAGAAAGTTTCGGCAATCTGTGAAGTTTCGAACATTGAAGTGGGGTTCACTATTCTTCGGGCTATATCCACTCTTGCCGTGGAAGCACCCTCGCGTAGTCCGCCGGCACGGAGGATAAGGTCCTCCACCGAAGTATTCTCCATATAGGCATAGTTTCCGGGAGTGGTCACCATACCGGCGATTGTGAAGTCACCTCTCTCCTCAATGGCCTGTACGCTGGCGATCTCAATCACATCGTTCTTCTGGAGACGCATATCAGCGGCGGCTCCCGACATAAGAGCTCCTAAATCGAAAGGAATCACTTCCAGAGTCAGATCCGGACCCTGACGGTAAAGGAGGGCGCGGCCTTGATAGGCATCATCGGTGAGCCCCTCAGCCATACGGATGAGCTCGCTCACTGTCGAGGCGCCTGAACCCAAGGCATAAAGACCGGGACGTGTCACAGCACCCTTTAATTCCACGCGGTTGGTGAAGCGGTCGAGAACGGTTCCTACTGTCACCACATCACCATCTTTCAGACGGTATGAATTGAATTCACCCTTATCGATATTATAGAGTTCATTCTCAGTTCCATTCTGACGCGAAAGTCTGATCATACCATCGTAAGCGTCGCCCGACATACCGCCGGCATAATCGAGCAGGGAAGCAACGGTCTCGCCATTCTTTATCTCGTAATACATCGGGCGCTTCACATTACCCGAGATATTTACTATCTGGTCGTAGGGAGGCACGATGATAACGTCACCCTCCTGAAGCTTGATATTTCCTGTTTGTTTCCCTTTGAAGAGATAATCGTAGATATCCACGGTTGCCACCTTCTTGCCGTTTCTAAGCACATAGATATTACGCATCGAACCGATATTGTTGATACCTCCGGCATTGTAAAGAGCGTGGAATACAGTAGAGAAAGGTGACATCCGGAAAGTTCCCGGAGTATCCACCTCACCCATAATATCCACCTGGATAGATCGGACGTCACCGAGGTTGACACTGACATCGGTCTGGTCGCTGCCCACTCCGGCATATTTTTTTGCGAAAAGATTGCGTATATAAGTATTGGCTTCGTCGATTGTCTTACCGTTGAGATGTACAGGGCCGAGTCGAGAGATCATAATGCTACCCTCAGGCGATATTTTCTCTCTCAGATGCTCCTCCGCAGCTCCCCATAAATCGATAATCACCTCATCGCCGGGCCCCAGACGGTAGTTCTTAGGGGTTGCAAGGTTGTTACTGGGGGCAAAAGAGAGGCTGCGGGAGTTGAAAAGGTCATGTCCATAAACTTCGCGGGCAGCCTGATCACGGTCGGGGGCGAAAACATCCACCACTCCTCTTGAATCCTGCACGGCAGTCTCCGGAGGAAGGTCGCGACCATTATCGGTAATAGCAGCTGTCTGGGCCGGCACGGGAGTGCCCACAGCCTCAGTGCCTTCCTTGGAATAACGGCCTTTGATGCGTCTCACCTGATCGGGCCTTACACCCATCTGGGAGAGTTCGATGCCTATCTGCTGTTCAGTCTTGCCGTTAGCCGATTGGGTGCGGATATATCTGATTACCTCATCGTCTGTAAGGGCTGCGGCTGTAAGGGCGAGCCCGAGAAATACGGCAGGAATTAATGTACGTAGCTTCATTATATAGTGAAAGTAAGTAATTTCATTTTCAATTGGAGGAGATGTGATATAATATAGGAGACACCTCTCCAAAGTTTTGCAAATTTAGCAAATTTCTTCAAAATAACGAAAAAATTCCCTATTCTTATCTTATGTTAACAACGGATTCAATGATTGCATCGTATATTGCTACTAATCGGATCAAGTGACTTTTACCAGCAGGTCAGGGTGAATGAAAGGCAAAGCTATGGCACACAGCCCCTCTATTTCGACTACAATATGCTTATTCTTCCTTATTCTCCGGGCATACCCCTCATAGCCGGCGAAAGGGCCGGCTGTCACTCTCAGTCGGTCACCAACCTTAAATTCCTCTTTCTGATATATCTCACAACGCATAGAGTCCTGAGCCGTCAAAAGCCTGAATAGCCTGAATTCAGCCTCTCCGATTGGCTGTATATCCGCTCCGGATCGGTATCTGTAGATCCACAGGGAGGGAAGGGGAGACTCGTGTTTGCGGGCCTCATCCTCTATCTTCCTTGCTTCATCATGGCCGGATCTGATAAAAAGGAGCTTAGGAATCAGCGGTTTGCGCTTCACTGAACCATCTTCCTTCAGGGATATATCAAGAGGGAGATAAGTTTCGATACCTCTTTCCTCCAAAAGTTCGGATACCAGCATAGGCCGCCATGTCTTTACGGCATACCATCGTGCCTGTTGCTGCTCCCCGGCAGATTCAGAGATCATGCAAGGTGCAGGCTTCAAATCATAGTTATCCGATCTTTCCTCAATTTTGTGGTCCATTACCAGTCTTAGTGTATATAAGTGCAAAGTTAAGCCAAAAAAATGTGATAGGCAAAAACTTTGCTCAAATACAAGATAAAAATAGAGAAATACGAAAGGCTTATTCCCTTGAATGAAATATTTTGGAGGAGTAATAATAATTTGTTATCTTTGCGCAATAACCCGGAATTCTCTCCTTTGTAACAACGTTTTTTTAGACAGGGAGGAGATTTCAAAAGGTTTCCGCTTGAGCCTTTGTATGCGGAGTCATCGGTATTTTGCCGATTTCAATTCTTGATCATCTTCGATGATTAATAGTATTATAATAATTAAGGGAAATATGGAATACATTCTTGATTTAAAAACAGAAGATGATTACCGAATCATTAAAAAAATATTGCATGCTTTTCATGGAGCTACCATAAGACCAAGGGATAAAACCTTATATAATTTGGAAAAAGCATTGGAGGAGGTTGAGAATGGTGATATTGTGGGTCCATTTGCCTCTGTTGATGATCTTATGGCTGACCTCTTGAGTTAATCGCTATGTATAACATTGAACGCACCACAGGATTTAAGAAAGCATTTAAAAGATGCGTTAAACGGGGATTGAATATAGAAAAATTCGAAACCGTTATTAAAATTCTTTCAGAATGTGGCTCACTACCGGAAGAGTACCATCCTCATAAGCTGAGCTCAAGATTTAATTATGCATGGGAATGTCATATATCTCCTGACTGGCTGTTAATATGGCAACAAGATGATGAAAAATTAATTTTATTATTAGTAAATACAGGTACTCATTCTGATATCTTTGGATAACCTCGAATAATAAATATTTAATAATAATGAAGAAATATAACATTGCAGTAGCCGGCACAGGCTACGTGGGTCTTTCAATAGCCACACTCCTGGCTCAGCATAACCATGTGACAGCTGTGGATGTGATTCCTGAGAAAGTAGATCTTATCAACGACCGTCGCTCACCTATACAGGACGATTATATAGAGAAATATCTCGTGGAGAAAGATCTCGATCTCACAGCCACACTCGATGGTGCCGAGGCTTATCGCAATGCTGATTTCGTAGTGATCGCCGCTCCTACCAATTACGATCCGGTGAAAAACTATTTCGACACCCACAATATAGAGGATGTGATCGACCTTGTGCTATCTGTGAATCCGGAGGCTGTGATGGTGATCAAATCCACCATTCCCGTAGGATACTGCCGCAATCTGTATGTGAAATATGCTGCTAAGGGAGTGAAGCATTTCAATCTTCTTTTCTTCCCGGAGTTCCTTCGTGAAAGCAAAGCGCTTTACGATAACCTTTATCCCTCACGTATAATAGCCGGAGTGCCGAAGCTGATCGATAAACCGGGCTTTGAAGAAGAGAACGAGGCAATAAAACTTGTCACCGATGTAGCTCTCATGGATGAAAAAGCCCATATATTCGCCAACCTTCTTAAAGAGGGCGCACTGAAAGAGGATATCGATATTCTTTATATGGGAATGAAAGAAGCCGAGGCTGTCAAGCTTTTCGCCAATACATATCTCGCTCTGCGCGTAAGCTATTTCAACGAACTCGATACCTATGCCGAGGTGAAAGGTCTCGACTCTAAGGCTATCATCGAGGGCATCGGACTCGATCCTCGAATCGGAACTCACTATAACAATCCCTCCTTCGGATATGGAGGCTATTGCCTTCCCAAAGATACCAAGCAGCTCCTTGCAAATTATGCAGATGTGCCTCAGAACATGATGTCGGCAATTGTGGAGAGCAACCGCACACGTAAGGACTTTATAGCTGACCAGGTGCTCCGCCTCGCCGGATGGTACGACTATACCTCAGCCAATACATACGGTCATGCACCGGAAGAGGAATGTGTGATAGGGGTATATAGACTTACCATGAAATCCAACTCCGACAACTTCCGCCAGTCAAGTATTCAAGGAGTCATGAAACGCATAAAGGCCAAAGGAGCCACTGTGATCATCTATGAGCCTACTCTTGAGAACGGAACCACCTTCTTCGGATCCCGTGTGGTCAACGACCTCGAAGAATTTAAGCGTCTTAGTAAGGCCATCCTTGCCAACCGCACCAGCCCGGATCTCTCTGATGTAGAAGAAAAAGTCTATACCCGCGATCTATTTGCAAGAGATTAAAATCTCAATCGTAAATAAGTTAAAAATAGCTTTGTTATATGCGTCAGGATAGAATAATAAATAGAATCAAAGTGTTGATGCGACGTTTGTTCCCCGAGGCATGTACAGTCTTGTACGGGTCTCAAGCTCGTAACACTGCCCGTATAGATTCTGACATTGACCTGCTCATTCTTCTTCCGGATACATATCAAGGAAAAAAATTCGTACAACGACGTAATGAGATAATGGATTCCCTATATGACATTGAAATTGAAGAAGGCGTTCAAATCTCACCATTCTGCACCGGTTCGTGCCCGTTCGCCGTGGGCGCAGCCCGATAATTTCTGCGTACGGACTCATTAGTTCTCAATAATGGGAAATGATGGATCCGTACGCGGGAACAATTGCCCTTAAGGGCTACGCAGAAATAACAGGAATTGACGGGGATTTTTGGGACAGTGGGTTCGGTTAAGGAGGCCCTTTCACATAGATGGAGCTATGCGACTTCTCCGCTCGTTCAGAGGGTTTGCGTATTATCGGCCTAATGATTAAATAATTCCGCGAGTTCGGCCAAGTTCAGACGCCATGCGGCTCTCTAAATTCCGCACTACGATTAATTCCAGATAGTTCAGACGATTAATAAGACAAGCAATTATTTTTAGACAGGAGAACAGGAGGAACAGGAGGGCATTTTCATAAATATTAGACAGGAGAACAGGAGAGACAGGAGAAAATTTTGGTAATAATCAAAAATTAAGTATCTTTGCAATGAAGGGAGGATTGCTCCTGATTGATCCTGCAAGATAATATATATTTGTTTGAAGCTGCGCACATCGCAACGGTTAATCAGACACAAAAATTAAAAGTGTCTTTCCATCATAAAGGGGAGATTTAATAAATCGAAGTAGTGTTTCAATCCTGAGCATTGAATCTTAAATCGTAGATTTTCACTCACTATGACAACGAAAAGTTTAATATCATGTTTAAAGGATTATTTCGATACCCAGCCGGTAGAGAAAGCATGGTTATTTGGCTCATTTAGTAGAGGGGAACAGACTGAAGAGAGTGATGTAGATATTATAGTGAGATTCAAAAATGGGATGAAGATCGGATTAAGCTATTTCAAGATGATAGATGAACTTGAAAGAATATGTTCACGTAAAGTGGATTTAGCCGAAGAAGATTCCATAGATCATTATGCGGCTCCGATAATAAATAAAGAAAAAATATTAATATATGAGAGAGCCACTGAGGTAGGTTGATTATGTGAAAATCTGTTTATTCTGTGGCTTAGCTTGGCCAAGCGTTTCTGTGGGTACAATTCCTTCTATTACGGATATTTATACCACAGAAGCGTTACAGCGATTCACGCTTTCACTCGCTCACAGAAATATCAGAATCCCACAGAAGGATCGAATGTATTAGCCTGATTTTGGTTGACTATGTTTTGGTCTTAGACCTGAATAAAGTT
>CAMWUJ010000084.1 GCA_947177405.1 uncultured Porphyromonadaceae bacterium
GACTTTCTTATATACCGGGCGTAAAAAATCTCCGTTTTTTATATACCTTTGCACTATAAATTAGAATGATCGGCTTATCTGGACGTCTTATCGCTTTATAAGCACTCATACGGAAGATAGATTCCGCAGCGTAAGAAAAGTGTCAAAACTTTCTTTTTCAGTTATACCGAATCGCCTATTAAAGAACAAAAACCGAGATTAAGAATATAAACTTTCATTTATAGTGATTATTTGGGGATTGGTGGTACAACCTCCCCATTACAAAAAACCAAAATATAAATATTATGAAATGTCCAAAATGTGGTTCTCACGATGTGCGTGATACCTATGTAAAAACAGGTCTTAATTTTGGCGGTCAAGTAGCTGCACATGTTTTAATGCTTCCCGGACATGCATTAGGAGGTATTATTAAGAATCCTGCCGTGAACAAGTGGGTTTGTGATCGGGCCCAAAATGCTGGTGGTAGAATTGCTGAAGCCTTTTATAATAAGAAAAAGTGTAGAAGCTGTGGACATATATGGCGTTATGAAGTATGGTCGGACTAATAGAGGGATAAAACATTGATTATGAAAAAGTATTTGTTACTGTTATTTTTATCTTTTATATCTTTTGCCGGAATAGCTCGATCTATTTCTAATGTGCAGAAAGATGGTGGTTGGTATAGGATGTATGATGAGAATGGGAAACAGTATAAATCGGTAAGTGAAGGATCGTATGGAGAATTGAAAGGGTTCAGCAGCTCTATAGTGATTTTTCAATATGGGGACTTCTTATACGTCTATGACGCGGAATTAAAGAAAATCTTCAGTGGATCAGTAGGAATCTATGGAGATGTTATCTCTGTGGCCGGAAACACATTCACTACCAAATATGGTAACTGGATATATACTTACGATAAGAACGGTAAAAAAATCAATTCAAGAGTTCTCTAAGACTGAGCTTCCGGTAATTTCTCTTCAGCGAAAATTTCTGCCCTTTCTCACGTAAATATTTCATACGGACATATAATACACTCCTCTTGGAATTAGGAGCTTCCGTACAGGAAATATCTATAGCAGTAATGGGCAGAATTAGCGCATATCAGGCGATTTTCCCTGTTTCAATTTCATTTTTTAGAAAGTCAAAAACATAAACTGCACTTTGAAAGTATAGACCACACTCCGGGTCACTTAACTTAGCGTAAGTAGTGGAGTTGTAAAGGACATCAAGAGCTTTTAACATATCCCATCCGTATGTTTCCATGAGCATTTGAATTAAATCTGTTGCAAGAAAGTCCAATTCTATTTGAATATCTTTTACTTTCATTTGTTAAAGTCGTTTTAAAAATTTTAATGATTCTTCACTTGCAAAAAAATACTGAACCGATTTATTTCCATTATATTTAATCTTTTCTACAAGTTGAGTAAGACTCCAGTATCCCTGCATATAGAACTGTATTTGCCGACCAACATTATCGTCAGCAATAGGACCAATCACTATATCATAGGGATGAATCGGATTATCTGAGTTATTATTTCTGTTTGCTACCACAAATTCAGCCTACTCCTCAGAATAATTTTCAAATACTTTTATTTTTAAATTTTCTTTTAGTGCTAATTCAAGATCAAATTCAAAAGATGTTACTATAGGAGCTCCCTTATCAAAAGTTCTAACTCTTGACTTTGCCCATAACAATGCTTGTTCAGAATCCGGATTTAGATAGAAGCCCTTTCCAAAATCCTTTCCAGGTTTACTCTTGGAAAGATCTATTATCTCAATAGCCACATTTGAGCCATGATGTAAATAGATCATGATAATCTCCCTCCCCTATGATAACAAAATATTTGAAGGTCATCCACTGCACTCTCAATAGATTGGGTGTGTTCCACTTCATAAAATTCATTAAGAAAATCAATTCCATTAAACCTTCTGAGGTAGTTGTAGGCCTGCTGATTTGTGAGTTTGAATCGTTTTGCAAATTCACTTACGCAAATAATTATATACTCAATTCTATTTTTAATTTCTTTCTTATCCATAGGTGTTCAATTTATTTGACAAATATATAATATTTTTTCGGTAATCTTTCTTTTATTTCTGAGATAGTTATTAAATTCATCGTTGTTTTCGCATGTAAATCTAAAATATCCTAAAAAACAAAAAGTAAATAGGCAATATTCTCTTCTTTTTGATAAACTTAAGAGTCACCGCTACGTTACAAAAAGACACCGTACCTTATGTCCATGTTAAGAATTTCATGCTCCAAACAGGTATTCATAATATCTTAATATGGACTATTTTATTTGATAGAGTCTTAATAAATTGACGGATATATTTCCCAACCTTCGATTCGGCGAGTCTCGGAAGAGAAGCTGACGCCGATCTTGAAGATCTTTCGGTCGTCGGTAAGAAATTTACGGTCATACTGCTTCTCGCAAATCTGACATAATGCCTCTCCGGGAGTACCATCATATTTAAGCTCTATGACATAGATGAAATTAGAAGTTTCGATAAGAAGATCGATTCTGCCATCAGATGTATGCACCTCAGCTTTGGCATCAATACCTATAAGGGTCATCAAGACATAAATCACATTATGGAAATTATTCTCGTTCTGAAGCTTAAGATCGTAAGGAATACCTGCAAAATATGCATCAAGATTCCTCATCATCTTTTCCGGTTCTCCCGACTTTATGCCATCCATAATCCCTTCAATTATACTCTTGACAGTGCCCTTCTTCGGTCTTAGATACGCGTTTAAGAGATCGTTAAAAAAACCTTTACGTACTTCTTCGTTTGGTATTTTTAGCCGGACGGAATCAGATTTGAAGTCATAATCCCCGATTGTCAGGTAGCCCGTCTGATATAGAAGGGCTGTCGGATCGGCGTTCAGCAAGTCAAGGCCGGCGAGGTCAGCCAGATCCCATTTAGCATTGAGGGTATATTCTATGTCAATGTTGGCGTCACGAAGAGCATCAGCAATCACAGTCGCTGCTCCCGTGGCATTCCAATATGCCCCAATCCTGCTTTTCTGCAAACAATTGAGCACTGACCATGGATTGTATATATCGCTTCCTTCAGCAGCAAAACGATACCCATCATAGTTCAGCTTAAGAGCATTACATGTTTCATCATAATTTTCACGTCTCTTTGCAGCCAAAGTCCCGATTCCTTCCCGGAAATTTGAAAGAAGTTCTTTTTCAGTGATTCCACATATATCCGCAAATTCATCATCGAAAGAGATGTCATTGAGATTATTCAGATCTGAAAATACACTAAGCATGCTGAAACGACTCACCCCTGTCAAGAACACAAGACGTATATGCTCGGCAGAACTCTTGAAGTTGGAATATATTGAGGCAAGCTTTGATCGATAGTGATCGAAATTCTTGTCTTTATTTAAATTCCCAACCAGTGGCTTGTCGTATTCATCTACAAGAATAACCACCGGACGTCCGGCCTTCTTATGTGCTGATTCAATGATGGTACTGAATCTTTGTGAAAAATTTTCATCTTTAACTTCAATTTCATACTTCTCCTCCCATCCGCGAAAAAGCCTGTCGAGCACACCGTCGAGCATACCCGGATCAGCATATCTGTCGGTGTTCAAGTCAAGATGGAGCACAGGGTAAGCAACCCAGTCCCAATCCGTTGAGTCAATATATAGACCATTGAAGAGGTCACGCCTTCCTTCGAAGAAATAACGCAATGTGGAGAGGAAAAGACTCTTTCCGAAACGACGAGGACGGGCCAGAAAGAAATACTGGCCACCGTCATCGACTATCTTCCTTACATATACAGTCTTGTCAATATATAACAATTCGCGTTCACGCAAGGTCTTGAAATCCTGCTGTCCTATAGGGTATCTAACCTTCTTCTCTTCCATAATACAGGCTTTTTGCAAAGATAATGCTTTTACGTCGGATGAACAACTGAAAATTAGATTAATATGGTAGCAGGTTAATTTGAATAGCTACTTATACCGAAAATCATCAGATTCCTTATTATCTCGAATCTTATCTAAATTTCGATTTTTAACAATCTTTTATTGTGCAATTCTCCAATATTATCTAACTTTGTAAGAAGTTTTCTAAATTATTTCCTTTATGAAGAGTTGTCAGCCGCTTTCTCTACGCTCGCTTAATTAAGGGAAAGATATTTGAAATTCAATCTACCAAGTTCTTGAGACGACTGATATTCTATATAATAGCCCTTATTCTTGTAGGACTCGCATATTCTCAATCCGAGGTATCTCACCCAAGAAAAGGCCGTGCTACCGAGACTAACGGAGCCGATTCCACGGCCTCGGATTCTTTTGTGCCCATAACCGACGAGGGTGGCGACCGTGGCGATGAACAGTTCAGCGACACTGTTTCCGATTCCCTCTTCGTTTCGCGAGACTCCCTTCCATTCGACCGTGAACCTATCTCCGACAGAGAATATCTCGACACAACACGAGGGAAAATCACAAAAATCAGATATGATCGAATGGATATCGACAATGTGGTGCATTTCTCAGCTAAGGATTCACTCGTACTTATAGGTCAGGACAACGCCTATCTCTACGGAAACTCTACCGTGGATTATTCCGATTTCAAGGTCAACGCAGATGAAATCAGAATGGAGATGGATTCCTCCACCGTGTATGCATCCGGAAAACTCGACTCCCTCGGACAAATTTCGGGAAACCCTGTATTTAAAGATAAAAGCGGTGAATATGAGTCAAAAACGATGAAGTATAACTTCAAGACCGAACGAGGATTTATCACCGATGTAATCACCGAACAACAGGAAGGATACCTCACAGGAGGGAAAGCCAAGAAGATGGAAGACGGATCCTTCTATGTCGAAGACGGCCGATACACCACCTGCGATGATCATGAAGATCCACACTTCTATTTCCAGCTCACAAAAGCTAAGGTGCGTCCTCAGAAAGATGTTGTGACCGGTCCGGGATATATGGTGCTGATGGGCATACCTCTGCCTCTCGCTCTCCCCTTCGGATATTTCCCCTTCTCCCAGAAATACTCCTCTGGTGTGATATTCCCCTCTTTCGGAGAGGATTATAACAAAGGATTCTATATGCGTGACGGAGGTTACTACTTCGCCATCAACGATAATGTCGATCTTGCTCTACGTGGTGAAATATACACTAAAGGGTCTTGGGGTATCACAGGCCACTCCTCATATGTGAAGAGATATCGCTTCCGAGGATCTTTCGACATATCCTTCCTTCAGACCATCACCGGCGACAAGGGCACTCCCGACTATATGAAGATGAAGAACTTCCAGGTGATCTGGAACCATAGCCAGGATCAGAAAGCCAATCCCAATATGTCGTTCTCGGCATCGGTAAACTTCGCCACATCCGGCTATTCGCGAAACGACCTTAACTCATACTATAACAATGCGTTCACGGAAAACACAAAGTCTTCTACCGTGAACCTCACCTATCGCATTCCCAACTCCAAATGGAGCTTCTCAGCTACTGCCAACATCACACAGCGAAGTCAGGACTCTACCCTCGCTGTTTCGTTTCCAAACCTCACCGTAACCATGAGTCAGCTCGCACCCTTCAAGAGAAAGAAAGCTGTGGGAGGCGAAAAATGGTATGAGAAAATCCGTATGTCATATTCCGGTCAGTTTCAAAATTCTCTGACTGCTCAGCAGAATGTGTTCTTCAAGAAAAACCTGATACGCGACTGGAGAAACGGCTTCAAGCATTATGTGCCCATCAGCGCCACTTTCTCCTTATTCAAATATCTGAATCTTTCTCCCTCGATCACCCTTAATGACAGGATGTACACCTCAAAGATCCGCCGTCAATGGGACACCCAGGCCTCCCGCGAGATTCAGGACACCACACACGGATTCTATAATATATTTGATTTCAACGCCGCGATGTCGTTCGACACCAAGGTATATGGATTCTATAAGCCATTGAAATTCTTCGGTGACAAGGTGCAGATGATACGCCACGTCATGACTCCCACCATCTCATTCAACTGGCAGCCCGACTTCGGCAATCCGATGTGGGGTGCATACGACTATTACGTATATACCGATCAGGCCGGTTATAACCGCCGCGTGGACTATTCCTATTTCTCTCACGGCATATTCGGAGTGCCCGGAAGAGGAAAGAGCGGATCCGTGTCATGGGGACTGGCCAACAATCTTGAGATGAAAGTGAAAAGCGATGCCGACTCCACCGGAGTAAAGAAAATCTCATTGATAGAGAACCTCTCTTTCTCCCAGAGCTACAATTTTGCTGCCGACTCCCTGCGACTCTCCCCCCTGCAGGCCAATGTGCTGCTGAGACTGATGAAGAATTTCAACCTCAACCTAAACACAACCTGGGATCCATATATTTACCGTCTCAACGAAAGCGGGTCGCCCTATAAGGCCGACCGCCTGAGAATCCAGGAAGGGAAAGGTCTTTTCCGACTGGCTTCAGCCGGAACCTCCTTCTCATATACCTTCAACAACGACACATTCAGAAAGAAGAAAAATAATTCCGACACCGCTCAAGCCACTGATTACGACGATGAGGAATACCCCGATAATGAAGAGGAAGAGAGCTTCACCGGGCGTGCTTCAGCCGACCGGCGACGCAACCGACAATACAATGAAGGTGGTGGAAGCGATGCCGACGGATATGCCGCATGGGAGTGTCCATGGAGCCTTTCGGTGAATTATTCGGTAAGCTATGGATATGGTGCTTTCAATCCGGCTAAAATGGAATATGACGGCCGCTGGAATCAGAACCTCTCTTTCAACGGATCGATACGCCCCACCAAAAACTGGAATTTCTCCTTCTCCGCCTCATACGACTTCGAACAAAAGAAACTCGCTTATATGAACTGCTCCGTCTCCCGCGACCTCCATTGCTTCACAATGACCGCGGCTTTCGTGCCCGTAGGACCATATAAATCCTATAACTTCCATATAGCAGTGAAATCATCTCTTCTCAAAGACCTTAAATACGACAAGCGATCGTCGGCCAACAACGGTATCAAATGGTATTAACGACTTTTATACACTTTATATGGCTTTCAATGCCTATTTTATCCCGTTGTGATTGGTGATTCCGCTTTTTTTAATTAATTTTGTAGAAATTTGGCAGTGATGGCATCTTCTCTTCTTTCCGTTCTGGAATCCATGCGTGGCAAAATTGACGTTCTTAAAGAAAACGTCGAAGACCTCCGTGTGAGAAACAGAATCCTTGAAGAGGAAAATCAAGCGCTTCGCCGTACTGTCGAGGATACCCGCCGCGAAAGAGACAAGGCAAAACTCGAATCCGATTTCCTTTCCGTGTCTCATCGCCTCGCTCAGGATCCCGACTCTATTATCGACGCCCGCCGCCTCATAAGCCGACTTATTCGCAACATCGACCGTTGCATCGAAATGCTTAAGGAATAATACCAATTCAATGTGAGGATATTATGCTCGACTCCGAGAAAGTGAATATGGAAATAAAGATTGCTGAGCAAACAGTGAAGCTTTCCATTCCATTTCTAAAACAAGACTTTGTTCGCGACACCGAGAATGAAATCAAATCCCTATTTCTCTCGCTCCGAAGGAAATTTCCCCGCAAGGATGAAAGCGAGCTCCTCGCAATGATAATATATCAATATGCCTCATATTATCGTGAGCTCCTATTACGTCACGAAGAGGCGAAGAATCTGGCAATGGAAATAGAGAATACCATTGACTCGATAGAGGTCTGAATTCTCGTTTCCGGCACTCCCCCTTTGCGTTTCATAGAATACGGTTGATGGCTCTCTGCCCCCGAGGCGAGGAGCTACGGCTTTTTATGCTTACTTATAATTGATATAATACCATAATTAATAAAAACAAACTATAGATATAGATGGAAACAGCCATATGGATCATAATAGCAATTGCAGCCGCAATAGCGGGATATGTGATTGCGATGAATATGAGCCGGAAGAATGCCACTTCCCGTGCCAATGTAATAATCGATGAGGCCAACCGTGAGGCCGAGAGCATCAAAGAGAAACGTATTCTTGAGGCAAAGAAGGAAGAGATGAAGATCATCAACGACGCCGAGCGTGCCGCCAACCAGAAGATGCAGAAACTCCAGAATACAGAGTCGCGTTTGAAACAAAGGGAGATGCAGCTCAATCAGCAGCATAGCGAGAACCAGCGTCGCAAGAATGAGCTCGACAATACCAAGAACAATCTCGACAACCGAGAGTCGATCCTCGAATCACGTTCCGCTGAGATCGAACATCGCCACCGCCAGGTCACAGAAGAACTTGAGCGTATTTCCGGTCTTTCGGCTGAAGAAGCCAAAGAGAAACTTGTGGAAAGCCTCAAAGATGAAGCAAAGACCGCAGCCGCCGGATATATCAACGACATCATGGATGACGCCAAGATGACAGCTTCGAAAGAGGCCAAGAGAATAGTCATTCAATCAATTCAACGTGTTGCCACCGAGACAGCAGTGGAGAATTCCGTGACTGTATTCCATATCGACAACGATGAGATTAAGGGCCGTATCATTGGTCGCGAGGGTCGCAACATCCGTGCCCTTGAGGCTGCCACAGGTATCGAGATTATTGTGGACGACACCCCCGAGGCTATCGTGCTCTCAGGATTCGATCCCGTGCGCCGTGAGATTGCCCGCCTCGCCCTTCACCAGCTCGTGGTGGATGGTCGTATCCATCCGGCAAGAATTGAAGAGGTGGTGGCAAAGGTGAGAAAACAGGTGGAAGAGGAAATTATCGAAACCGGCAAGCGCACTGCCATCGACCTCGGTATCCACGGCCTTCACCCGGAATTGATTCGTATGGTGGGCAAAATGAAATATCGTTCCTCGTACGGACAGAACCTTCTTCAACATTCCCGCGAGACAGCCAACCTCTGCGCCGTTATGGCTTCAGAACTTGGACTCAATCCCAAGAAAGCGCGTCGTGCAGGTCTTCTCCATGACATAGGGAAAGTGCCCGATGACGAGCCCGAACTCCCCCACGCTATTCTCGGAATGAAGCTTGCCGAGAAATTCAAGGAAAAACCCGATATCTGCAATGCAATAGGCGCACACCATGACGAAGTGGAACAGACATCCCTTCTTGCTCCGATAGTTCAGGTATGCGACGCAATCTCGGGTGCGCGTCCGGGTGCGCGTCGTGAGATCGTAGAGGCCTACATCAAACGTCTCAACGACCTCGAACAGCTTGCCCTCTCATATCCCGGTGTGCTCAAGACATATGCCATTCAGGCCGGACGTGAGCTACGTGTCATTGTCGGTGCCGATAAAATCACTGACGAGGAGACTGAAAAACTCTCTGCTGAAATCGCCAAGAAGATTCAGGATGAGCTCACTTATCCCGGGCAGGTGAAGATTACCGTAATCCGCGAGACTCGTGCCGTGAGCTTCGCTAAATAATATCGCCTGTGGAGAATTCAGAGACTAACCCCGACCGTATGGCCAACGGAAGATTCGGCAGAGAGTGTCCCCGTGGGAAACTCTTTGCCACCAATTGGCTTGACAAGGTCTCTTCCGCCGCTGATTTCAACCCCGTTCAGGTTGTTTTCAAGAATACCCGCACCGGCTTCTTCGCCAATCCGGCCAATCTTGATCTGAAGATTGACGATATTGTGGCTGTTGAAGCTGCTCCGGGTCACGACATAGGCCGCGTTTCGATGATCGGTCCGCTGGTGAAACGCCAGATGAAGAAAGCAGGAATCGATTCCGATGCCGACTTGAAGAAAGTGTTTCGGATTGCTTCCAAATCCGACCTTGAGAAATTTGATGAAGCGCGTTCCCGTGAGCATGACACCATGATTCGCGCCCGCCGGATTGCTGAGGAACTTGAGCTCAACATGAAAATCGGCGATGTGGAATATCAGGGCGACGGAGGAAAAGCTATTTTCTATTATATCGCTGATGAGCGCGTGGATTTCCGTAAGCTCATCCGTATCCTCGCCGATACTTTCAAGGTGCGCATCGAGATGAAACAGATCGGTGCCCGTCAGGAGGCAGGCCGTATCGGAGGAATCGGACCCTGCGGACGTCCGTTGTGCTGCTCATCATGGATGACACATTTCGTTTCGGTGGGAACAGGCGCTGCCCGCGCACAGGATCTTTCAATGAATCCTCAGAAACTTGCCGGACAGTGTGCCAAACTGAAATGCTGCCTCAATTTCGAGATCGACGCTTACAGCGAGGCCAACAGGAAGCTGCCTCCCAAAGATGCAGTGCTGCAGACAAAGGATGGCGATTTCTACTATTTCAAACCTGATATCCTGGCCCGCAAGGTAACCTATTCTTCCGACAAGTCTATACCGGCCAACCTCATCACTATCTCTGCCTCGAGAGCTTTTGAAATAATCGCTCTTAATAAGCAAGGGATTAAAGTGGATACTCTCAATCCCGATCTGGATAAGGAGAAACCTGAAAAGGAATATATCGATCTCGTAGAGCAGGAAAGCCTCACAAGATTCGACAAGTCGAAAAAGAAAAAAAAGAAGGGAAACGCTGACAATAAATCCGGTGATTCCAATAATAAAACCGGTGCAGCAAACAATAAAAAAGAGAAGCCCAACGATTCTGCGAAGGCCGACCGACAGCCCAAGCAGCAGCCTAAGCCGAAAAATCAGAATAATAAGAAAAGTAATGGCCAGACCAATCAAAAAGGGAATGGCCAAAACAATCAGAAAGGCAACGGTCAGAACCCGCAACCGAAACAAAACGGTCATAAGCATCATAGCAACCGTTCTCAGAAACCCAAGAACACCGCAAATGAAGCATAAACACCTCCCCATGATTTCTGTTCTCGCTTCGGCAGCCCTCCTCTCGGCAGGCTGCCGGAGAGTGGACGACGTGGCGTGGTCCAAATATACTTCCATCCCTTCCGACGGCTGGGATCCGGTGAATGTGATTCCTTTTTTTCCATGGCCTGAAGATTCGGTGACTTCCCCTTCTGAAAGCTATTCCCTCCTTCTGAGTGTGAGATTCCGACCAGGCAGCAACCCCGGTCCCCTCCACCTCTCTTTCCTTCAGGAAGATGATTCAGGATGGGAAAAGCGGGATACACTTCGCCTGGAGATTGATACTCCGGCCACAACCCCGACAGGAAAAGGCTCGTATGGGGTATATGAAACCATACGCACCATAGAGCCACACATCAGGCTCCGACCCGGATATAGCGTGGAAATTCAATCTCTTTCCGACCCCGAATATACGAAAGGAATAATCGATATCGGTCTAATTCTATCTATGGAAAATCAATAATAGTCAGACGCTATGACACTACCATTTTTCCTTCCGGATATGAAGCCGGAATTAAATCTTAGAATTGAAAAAGTAAAAGAGAAAATGGCTGAAGCTGGATGTGATTCCATGCTTCTTGCCTCGACTGTCAATATATATTATCTCTCCGGCGGAATTTTCAGAGGATATATCCTTGTGGAAAAAGATTACGATCCGGTATGGTTTGCGGTTGCGCCCAGCGAATTTCCTAAAGACCGGCCCGGGTGCTTCAATATCCGTAAACCGGAGATGATACCCGATTGGTTAAGAGATCAGGGACGCACGTTGCCTGCTGTCATCGCGCTCGAATTCGACGACCTTCTATATTCCGAGCTGATCCGGCTCAAATCCCTCTTCCCGGATGCAGAAGTGGTCAATGCCTCTTCAATCATGAGAGGAGCACGTCTCACCAAGACGCCATACGAAATAGAGAAAATCCGTGAGGACGGTATGCATCAGGCACAGTCGTACGCACAGGTGCCGAAATGCTATAAGGAGGGTATGACAGACCTTGAGCTCCAGATAGAAGTGGAACGCGTGCTTCGTCTCGAAGGATGTCTGGGATATCTCCGTGCGGCAGGATCGAGAATGGAGCTCAATCTCGGTTCGGTAATCGCCGGTGATAATGCCGATGCCCCTTCACCCTATGATTTCTCAATGGGTGGAGCAGGAGTGGATCCATCGCTTCCGGTAGGTGCCGACGGCAAGACAATAAAGCCGGGCACTACAGTGATGCTCGATATGAACGGCGGATTCAACGGTTACCAGTCGGATATGACACGCACATGGTATCTGGAGAAAGTTGATGATCTCGCTGTGAAGGCACATGAATGTTCCCGCAGGATTCTAAGGTCTCTTGAAAAGATGGCTCTCCCCGGAGTGCCCGTAAGCGACCTTTACGACAAAGCCCTTGAGATAGCCCGCGAGGAGGGACTCGAAGAATATTTCATGGGGCATCGTTCAAGAGCCAAGTTTATCGGACATGGCATCGGAATAGAATTGAATGAACAACCCGTGGTGATGGCACGCAACCGTCAGCCACTGCTCAATAATATGACTATTGCTCTCGAACCCAAGTTTGTCATCCCGCATGTGGGTGCTGTCGGAGTGGAAAACACTTATTGTGTCACTCCCGATGGACTTGACAATCTCACAGTGTTCCCTGAAGAGCTTGCAGAATTATGAATCTGAGTGATGATTTGAAATTGCCGGTATTCCGGCAGATCGGCGAGGTGGCCGATGAGATTGACCGTGAGGTATATGTGGTTGGCGGTTACGTAAGAGATATTTTCCTGCGACGTCCCTCTTCCGATATAGATTTCGTTACGGTCGGTAGTGGCATCGAACTTGCGGAGAAAGTGGCTATAAAACTTAAACGCCGTAAATCTCTCAGCGTATATGCCAATTACGGCACTGCCCAGGTGCGTCACGGTGATCTTGAGCTGGAGTTTGTAGGCGCTCGCCGCGAGTCTTACCACCGTGAGAGCCGGAATCCTATTGTAGAGGACGGCACCCTTGAGGATGACCAGAAAAGACGTGACTTCACCATAAATGCAATGGCTATCTGTCTCAACAAGGATAGATTCGGAGAACTGGTGGATCCTTTCAATGGAATTATCGACCTGCACAACCGCATCATCCGCACTCCCCTCGATCCCGACATCACATTCTCCGATGATCCTTTACGGATGATGAGGGCGATACGTTTCGCCACTCAGCTCGATTTCACTATCCTGCCGGAGACTTTTGATGCCATACGCCGCAATAAAGACCGAATAGAGATAATCACAAAGGAGCGTATCAACGATGAGTTATCAAAAATCATTCGATCACCACGCCCTTCAATAGGATTCAAGCTCCTTGATGAGTCAGGTCTGCTTGAAATAATATTCCCCACACTATATGCTCTCAAAGGGGTCGAGACCAAGGAAGGACGCGGACATAAAGATAATTTCTACCACACCCTACAGGTGATGGATAATGTGGCTGAACGCAGCGATAACGAATGGCTCCGTTGGGCCGCCCTCCTTCACGACATAGGGAAACCTGTCACCAAACGTTACGACCCCAAGATAGGCTGGACATTTCATAATCATAATTTCATCGGGGAGAAGATGATACCGAAGGTTTTCAAGACGATGAAGCTTCCCCTGAATGAGAAAATGAAATATGTGGCAAAACTCGTGGGTCTCCACATGCGTCCTCAATCCGTGGGGGAAGAAGGTGTGTCGGATTCAGGTGTCAGGCGCATGATTACCGATGCCGGAGAAGATCTCGACGACCTGATGATTCTTGCAGAGGCCGACATCACTTCAAAGAATCCCGCAAAAGTGCGCCGCCAATTAGAAGGCTTCGCAAAACTTCGCGAGAGGATGTCGCAGATTTCCAACGCCGATGAACTCAGAAGATGGAAATATCCTGTGGATGGTTTTGAGATAATGGACTATTTCAAGATAGAGCCCTCTTCTGTGATTAAGGAACTCAAGGATGCTGTAAAGGAAGCTGTGCTTGATGGTAAAATCCCTTACGAGCATGATGCGGCATGGGAATACGTATTGAAAATCGCTCCCGATTTCGGACTATCTGTCCCAGGCCAAGCGACATCTGCCTCATCGTAGGATTGATATAATTACATCAGCCTCATCGTAGGATTGATAAAGAAAAGACGGGTTGTGGCTCGTGTAATCGCGGTGTATAGCCAGCGGTAGAAATCTTCGTTCATGGCTTCCGGTGCGATCCCTCCCATATCGATATAGACATGCTTCCATTGTCCGCCCTGCGCTTTATGACAGGTGACACAATAAGCATATTTCATCTGCAACGCATTGTAGAAGGGGTCTTCCAAGGCTCCTTTTATTTTTTTTGACAATTCCCCTTCGTATGCCGCAAGCACCCTTGTATAGAATTTCTCCATCTCCTCCCGAGGTATCGAAGGGCCATCACATACAAGTGAACGGAGCATCACCTTTGCTCCGACAATCCGGTTGTCGGAAGCGAAGCGTAATTCCACATCAGTGAAATAACGCCCGTAAGCTTTCTCTGTCTTTCCCACCCATGTCACTTCCGCAGTCTCCCCATTGGCAATAAAGCTTTCAAGATTATTCTGCTTTCCCCAGTAATAGTCGTTTTTGGATATAACCACGCGGTCGCCCCGCTCAAGAGGCTCCTCGGCATACATCACTATATTACGAATCGCTTTATTGAAATTATTCGCACGTTTGTTGGATCGGGTGATGATAAGTGTTTCATCCTCCCCCACCTCGGCCCACGATGAGGCTAAAGCCTCCCCGAGTTCTTCTGAGGAAATGGCTTTCACATCGGGAAACTCTTTCACAAAAAGCACATCAGGAGCATCCAGATCAGGATAGAATAGTTTCTGGCGGATAAAAGTGGCATTGTGGATGATACCGCTCAAGGCCGCTTGCCTCACCGGCAGATCAAGCGAATGACCCCGGGGATTCAGACCCATGGCCCGCAGATGGTCGAAATTCATCGCTACGCTCTCTTTTTGACCCACAGGCGGCAGCTGGGCCTCATCTCCCACAAGAATCATCCGGCATCCCGGACAGGAATAGACATAATTTGCCAGATGAAAGAGAAGCGACCTCCCACTGCTGTCGGGCGTTGCGGAAATCATTGAGGCTTCGTCCACTATAAAGATGGTGTCGGGAGTGCTGTTGCGGGCAATGAAGTAGGTAGTATTTCCGGGATCGGCGCTATTGCCTCGATAAAGCAATTTATGGATAGTCGAAGCGGCATGGCCTGAGAATGACTGGGCCACTTTGGCTGCGCGCCCTGTGGGTGCCACCACTACACATCTTCTCTTCGCCGCCCCCAAGGCCTTGATAAATGCTCCGACCATAGAGGTCTTTCCGGTACCCGCATATCCATTGAGCACAAACACATCGCGACTCTCACCATTATCCACGAAGTCGGTAAGCTTTTCCAGCAACTTCTGTTGGTCGGAATGGGGAGTGAACGATAAAAAGCCCAGTGCTGTCTCTGTAAGATTCATCTTTTTTTAACCAAATTCTCTTATCTCCAATTTACCCGAAATATCTTATCTGAGAGGGATCATATTCCGGGAACAATATCTACCATGCATCCCTCGCGGAGAACGAAGGTCGCCAACTCACTCTGAGGAATGAATCGACGATCCACCGACACCATGTTTTTTTTACTATCTTTATGTAGAGTCCGAAGAAGTTCATTCACGGTGATTCCATCCTCCGTTTCATATTCCTTAGTGTTAAGATATATTCTCATCCTATATAATGAAGTTGTTTAAACTTATTTACGAATGTTAATATGAAGTTATTTTTACCTTCTTTTATTAACCCTTGCGGATCTTTTGGGCTGCTTTTGTCTCTCT
>CAMWUJ010000085.1 GCA_947177405.1 uncultured Porphyromonadaceae bacterium
GATGTAAATAGAAACTGAATTAGCCTCTAAACTCCTAAATTTATATATCTTTGTAATTGGAGTGATATATTACCAGATGACTATTTAAATCCCTCTTTTCTTAAAAAAGTCTTTGTAAGTATCACCATAAATAACGATAATATGAGAATCAAACTTCACCTCCTTGTTGTAAGCCTGTTGGCGCTTACAGCATGTGTCAGTCAGGAAACTGATTTCAAAATCCGGAATACTATCCATGAAGCGCAGGAGAAAACAGATGTCAAGATTAGCCCTGAGGAAGCTGTGAATAATGCGGAAAAGTATTTTGCTGCTTTAGAAGATGGAACACGCAGTAACAAACGCACAGCTTATAATATCTCTGTGGTTGGATTCGGAGGAACCAGAGGAGAAAACGGTAAAGTTTTGACCGATACACTTTACTATTTAATAAACTATGAGAATGAGAACGGTTTCGCTTTAATGAGTGCAGATAGGCGGATCCCTGAACTCTTGGCTATTTCAGAAGAGGGAAATCTTGATCTTAATGATACTACTTTCAATAAAGGACTTGCTGCATTTATTGATTTGCTTCCTACTTCGGGAAATCAATATGATGATGTTATTCTTCCCTCCGAGGATGTCGTCTCAGTTGGAAAACCAATGTTAAGTCGTTATGTAAGGTTGTGGTGTCAGCAATCTCCATATAATAAATATTGCCCGATAAATAGCGCGACAAATAGTCCTTATGATACCGGTAATTTACCTCTCGTGATGGCACAAATCATGTCTTTTTTTAAGCATCCTGCTTCGTGTGAAAATGAAATTTTTAATTGGGATGATATGGTTGATGGAGATGATAGAGATGGAGTGGCTAAATTATTATCTGTACTTGGTAGTGAGAATCTTTTAGACATAGAATATGAAAATGATTCATATGCGGATCCTATGAATATGGTTAGGGCTTTTTATTACTTAAATTATTGGTATTTAGATACCCGATATGATATAAATGAGCCTTTCCCTTTAACCATATTAAACAGTTCGGTTTCTTCCAAAGCTCATCCCATTATCATGCATGGATTTGAAAGAGGAGATGAAAATGCGGATTCCCATTTCTGGGTTGCTGATGGCATTATGACAACTCAGGGAAATGATATCAATGGAAATTGTTTTGAAAGACAGTACATCCATTGTGTATGGGGTTGGAAAGGGAGAGGAAACGGATATTTCCTTTATAATTTTGATAATAAGATAGGGGGTTCAATCGATAAATTCGGTCCCGGTGACCCTGCAGTGAAGGTGAAAGTACCAAATTATACAATAGAGTGGTATCTGAAGGATATTGACGTGAGAACTCTTGGTTGTTGACATGTCTCTTTGAGCTTATAAAATCTCGCTCGGATAATTTAGGGGCATATCATCCATTATTCAGCACGATATATGCTTAGGAAAGTTAAGCTGAAATGTATTATAATTTTTATTAATATGAATAAGTTTTTCAAGAATGTTAAGGTAATGGCTTATTTGTTAAGCATGCTTTTCATTCCGGCTTTAATCTCATGTAGTGATGAAAACGATTCGGTAAAGGATCCTGTATATGATACACATGCCGAAATCAAATTCCTTTTTGAGGAGAGTCCGGAATTTAAGGATGAATTTGCTGACAAGGTTAAGTCGGTCGCTCTATATGTGTTTGATGAGAATGAGGTTTTCGTAAAGGTATATGAAGATTCCGGTGAAATACTCTCGAAAGAGGACTACAAGCTTGCTGTTGATGGTCTTGCACCCGGCAAGTACTCATGTATAGCATGGTGTGGACTTAAGGATAAGAATGACGGAAAATCCTACTTTACAGTCTCCGATATGAAGGAGGGTGTAAGCACCCGTCAGGAGTTGGTCTGCCGAATGTCAACTACTGAGTCTGCCGGAGAAACCATTAGTGATGCAGACCTCAACGACCTCTTCTATGGATCGCTTGATGAGATTGTTATTCCTGAAGAGAATGCCCTTCAAACTTCCATATATACAATCTCTCTTATACAGGATACTAAAGAGTTGGAAATTGTGATAACCGATGTGGCTGAGAAAGAGTCTCTTAATCCATCTGATTATATTATAAGATATGAGGATAATAATTCCATTCTTGGATGGGACAATAATCCGACAGGCAATGATAAAGTATGTTATCTTCCCTATTCTGTGGAGGAAGTTCAACTTGAAGGAAGATTTAATAAAAGCGTAGTGGCCAAATTAAAAGTAAATCGCCTGATTTTTGGATCTAATAATACTCTGACTATATATCACAAGGATGATTTAGACAGTCCTCGCGTTAGAATTCCATTAGTAGATTATATAGCTATAAATCTTCATCCTTACTTATACCCGGGGTTTGAAAATTTGAGTCGCCAGGAGAGAATTGATGTGACAAACAAATTTGAAATGACTTGTTATTTGCATAATCATTCATTTGTTTCTAATCTTCCTACGGTCAAGTAACTATCGGATTTAATATTAATTCGTATCAGTCTAATAACACGTATATCCCTTCTCCGCCCTATGGTTAATCCAATTACCACTTTTAAGAAATGGGCGGAGAGGGGATTTTCTATTGATTTTAAATCATGGTGCAAACTCTGAAGAGCAAAGGTATCGGAAGAGTTCTTTTGGTAAAAACATTTTTTTACATTACCTTTGCAAAGTGTCGCGAATTTTATTCGCGGCCGGTTTAAAAAGAGAAGAATGGAAAAGCAAGATATCAAGCCTGCTCTTATTGGAATGACCCTTTCCGAACTTCAGAATGTGGTCATGGGAGGAGGTATGCCTAAATTTGTGGGTAAGCAACTCGCAGAGTGGCTTTATGATAAAAAGGTGACCGACTTTGAGTCGATGGTCAATATATCAAAGAAAAACAAGGAATGGCTATCGGCCAATTATCAGATAGGAAGAGAGGCACCGTCGCGTCAGAGCAAGTCGGCTGACGGCACGGTGAAATATCTTTTTAAAGTGGGGGGCGGAAATGTGATTGAATCGGTCTATATACCTGATAAGGAAAGAGCCACACTCTGTGTGTCGAGTCAGTCGGGGTGCAAGATGAATTGCTATTTCTGCGCTACGGGTAAACTCGGATTCAAAGCCAACCTTACAGCTGCACAAATAATGAATCAGATTCTCTCCATCCCGCCGGCGCCCGCAAGGGGGGAAGAACCCATGAATCCCCTCACCAATGTGGTGTTCATGGGTATGGGCGAACCCCTCGACAACTTCAAGGAGGTGGAGAAAGTGATAGAGATACTTACAGCTCCCTGGGGCTTGGGATGGAGTCCGAAACGAATCACGGTTTCCACCGTCGGCAAGTTGCCTCAGCTAAAGGAGCTTCTTGACCGGACGCAGGTGCATGTGGCTGTGAGCGTGCATACGGCCGACACTCCTCAGCGTGAATCGATGATGCCGGCTCAGCGGGCTTTCCCCATTTCGAGCGTGATGCGTACATTGGCCGGTTATGACTTCAGCCATCAGCGCAGACTCTCGCTTGAATATATAATGTGGCGTGGAGTGAACGATGACATCGCCCATGCCGATATGCTTGTGAAGCTTATCGGGAATATTCCGTGTCGTGTCAACCTTATCCGATATCATGCCATCCCGGGCGTAGATCTCAAACCATGCAGCGAGGAGAGAATGTTGATGTTCAGAAATCATCTCAATCAGAAAGGGATCACAGCCACCATCCGTGCCTCCCGTGGAGAGGATATAGATGCGGCATGCGGTATGCTGGCAGGTAAAGGGAAATAATCACGACAGTTGAAAACAAATTGAACGATAATCATATGTCAAGAAATATAAAAGTCGGCATAACTCACGGCGATATCAATGGAGTGGGGTATGAGATAATTGTGAAAGCCCTTGCCGACGAGAAAATCCCGGAGCTATTCACTCCGGTGGTTTTCGCATCGAGAAATATATTTGAAAAAGCCCGGAAAGAATATGGTGCTGAATTACCGCCGGTGGAATATATAAAGAATCTTTCGCAGGTGCGCGACGGGAGGATAAATGTTCTGGATCTTCGGTTAGGTGATCTTTCTCTTGAGCCCGGGCGCCCGACAAAGGAGTCGGGAGAGGCAGCTGTGGCAGCTTTGGAGGCAGCCGTAGAAGCAGTTAGAACCGGAGATATCGACCTTATCGTGACTGCTCCTATCAGCAAGGAGGCAGTGCAGAGTGAGAAATTCCATTTCCCTGGCCATACCGAATATCTGGAGTCGAAATGTGTCGTAGATCAAGAGAAGGGGGATGAGAAAGAAGACTTATCCGAAGCCGCTCCTAAAGCACGCATGATTCTTTTTGACGACTTCATGAAAGTGGCGCTTGTCACCACCCATCTTCCGTTGTCGGGTATCGCGGATGCCATAACCACAGAAAAGGTGCTTGATACCATCCTTGGTCTTGACCGCGACCTTCGCAGCGATTTCGGCTGCGACCGTCCCAAAATCGCAGTACTTTCCCTTAACCCCCATTGCGGCGACAACGGTCTTTTGGGCAATGAAGAGCAGGAACGTATAATTCCCGCAATAGAGGAAGCCGAGGCAAGAGGTGTGCTCGCTTTCGGACCCTTCCCGGCCGATGGTTTCTTCGCTACCCATGCCTACAGGAATTTCGACGGTGTGGTGGCGATGTATCATGACCAGGGGCTCGCTCCCTTCAAGGCTCTGGCCGGTGAACGTGGTGTGAACTTTACAGCCGGACTCCCATTCATAAGAACCTCTCCCGACCACGGCACAGCATACGATATTGCATGGAAAGGAGAAGCAGATCCAACATCTATGCGTGAGGCCATCTACAAAGGAATCGATATCCTCCGATGTCGTGAGAGATACAGGAGAGCTTCGGCCAACCCTTTGAGAAAGGCTCGTATGGAACGCGGCGGTCAGGACAAGACCATAGACCTCACTAAAGAGACTCTTTGACGAGACTACAAGATAGTCTCGTTAACGAGAGCAAGATTGAATGTATAATAACCACTATAGACAATAATATGAATTTCGGAATCATCGCAGCCGGTGAAGGATCACGTCTTGTGGAGGAGGGGGTGGCTTATCCAAAGCCTCTCGTTCCCCTTGGCGGACGTCCTATGATCGGACGCTTAATAGATATATTTATTAGAAACGGTGCGGAGAGGATTGCCATAATCGTAAATGAGCAGATGACGGAGGTGAGGGAATATCTTTACAATCTCAAGGAGACACTTTCCGTGGATCTTGACATTGTGGTGAAGAGCACACCCTCCTCGATGCACAGCTTTTATGAAGTGGCACACCTTCTTGACGGACATGGACGTTTTATCGCTACTACAGTGGATACCATATTCCATGAGGAGGATTTCTCCGGATATGTGAAAGCATACGAAGAAGCCCCCGACGGCATTGACGGTATGATGGCTCTCACACGTTATATCGATGACGAGAAACCTCTATATGTGGAGGTCGGTGCCGATGGATTCATCCAGGCCTTCCTTGATAAACCGGATGGGGAAGCCCAATTCGTATCAGGCGGCATCTACGGTCTTGACTCCTCGGCGGTGCGCGTGCTCGACGACTGCATGGAGCGCGGAGTGAGCCGAATGAGGAATTACCAGCGGGAGCTCCTGTCGGCAGGCCTCGCGGTGAAAGGTTGCGATATGGGGAAAATAATCGATGTGGATCATGCCGGCGACATCCGCAAGGCAGAGGAATTTTTAAAATAAACAGAAGTGGAGATAAAGATTGCGGGAGTGTTGCGCGCAGGTGCGTATTCTCCCAACCATATAGGGAATGATGCGGCGATCTTCAATGCCGTGGCCGATGAATTGAGAAAGCGTGGGTGCAAGGTGAACATCTATAGCGAGGAGCAGTTCCTTGAGATGGATCCCGAAGAGGAGGTGATCCTCAATATGTGCCGCAGCCGGAAGTCGATAGAGAAGCTTCAGGATTACGAAGACAAGGGAAGGCTTGTGATCAATTCCGGCTACGGGATAGAGAATTGCACCCGAGAGAGGATGACACGTATTCTCCTGGGGAATAATATCCCTTATCCGGATTCAATAATAGTGAATACCAATGAGGATGTGCGCGGTGATCTTGAGAAGGCCGGATTTGCGTCCTGCTGGATAAAGAGAGGTGATTTCCATGCTATGCATAAGGAAGATGTGAGCTATTGCCGCCATATAGAGGAGGCGCAGGAGGTGCTCCACGAATATTTCTACCGTGGTATCAAGCGCGCCGTGATCAATCGACACCTTGTGGGCGACCTCATAAAGTTCTATGCCGTGCAGGGACAGCCGTTCTTCTATTGGTTTTATCCTTTCGAGCAGCATCACAGCAAATTTGGCGATGAGGATGTCAACGGCAAGCCGCGTCATCTCAATTTCGATCCCGAGGCGCTTCAGGAGATGTGCGACCGCGCATCCAAGCTTATGGATGTCAAGATATATGGCGGCGACTGCATTGTGGATAGCGACGGCACGGTGAGAATTATTGATTTCAACGACTGGCCCAGCTTCGCCCCCTGTCGGGCTGAGGCCGCGCCGTTCATCGCAAAATGCGTGTTGCAGTCGATTAAGGATTGGAGAAAGGAGGGTGAGGAATAATATGGCTGAAAAAGAGAAGAAAACCGGAGGATACAGGGATTCTCTTAAATCGATGGATACCGAGGAGACCTTCGACCTCGTGTTTTATCGTCCGATAGGCTACGCCTGGGCGTGTCTTGCCAAGAAATTGGGAGTCACTCCCAATGCCATAACCATAGCCTCCATCTTCCTGGGACTCGGAGCCGGAGTATGCTTCTATTTCAATGATTTATGGATTAACCTTGCCGGAGTTGTACTCCTTGTGTGGGCCAACAGTTTCGACAGTGCCGACGGTCAGTTGGCGAGAATGACAAAGCAGTATTCGCGCATAGGCCGTATTCTTGACGGACTGAGCGGCGACGTATGGTTTGCAGCCATTTATGTGGCTATATGTCTGCGTGAGAATGTGACAAGTGATTTCTTTATGGCCCATAAATGGGTGATATGGGTGGTGGCTGTGTGCACGGGCATCTTTCATGGCATCCAGGCGGCAATGGCCGACTATTACCGGCAGTTTCATCTCTATTTCCTCAAGGGAGAGGAGGGGAGCGAACTGGAGAGGGCAGACCTCCTGTGGGAACGGTTTCACTCGCTGAGCTGGAAACATGACTTTTTTCAGAAACTCGTGTTGGCGTTTTATACCAATTATACTGTGGGTCAGGAGAAACGCACTCCCGCCATGCAGCGTCTCCGCCGCGAACTCCGCGCACGTTTCGGAGGCTTGATTCCGCAGCAGTTCAGAGATGCTTTCAGAGCGAAGAGCAAACCATTGATGAAATATACCAATATACTTTCATTCAATACCCGCTGTTTCGCGCTCTTCGCTGCCATACTTATATTCAGGATGCCATGGCTCTATTTCGCATTCGAGCTCACGGTGCTTAACATCCTGCTCGTATATATGGTGGTGCGCCACGAACGTATCTGCAACAAGTTCTGTGACGAGCTTAAGGAAGGAAAATACTAAGATCTAAAACTTAAAATGATATATTATGAATCTCGACATAACTAAAATAAAGGGAATCATCTTTGATTACGGCGGCACTCTCGACACCGGCGGGGACCATTGGAGCGAAGTGATATGGAAAGCATATCAGGAAGCGGGTATAGCAGTGGATAAGGCAACCTTCAGGGAGGCCTACGTTTTCGCCGAGCGTGAGCTGGCCCGCACACGCCATATCCTTCCCGAACATGATTTCGGCGATCTTTTGTTGATAAAGATGCGTCTCGAATTGCAATGGCTCTCCGAAAACGGACATTTCCCGCCTGCGCAGGTGGAAACCAAGGCCAAGGAGACAGCGGAGTACTGTTATCAGGCAGCCAAGGCGAAGGTGAATGAGGCCAAGCCCGTGCTTGATGCCCTCAAGGAGAAATACCCGATGGTGCTTGTAAGCAATTTCTATGGAAATGTGGAGACAGTGCTCAAGGATTTCGGCCTTGACAGTTATTTCAAGAAGGTTATAGAGAGCGCTGTGGTAGGGGTAAGAAAGCCCGATCCCAAGATTTTCGAGCTTGGAGTGAAAGCGCTCGGACTTACAGCCGATGAAACATTAGTGGTCGGCGACAGCTATCGCAAGGATATAGAGCCTGCCGAGAAAATAGGATGTCAGGTGTTGTGGATAAAAGGACTCGGCTGGACCCCAGAAGAGGATGCCCAACAGCATCCCAACATTATCACTGACATAGCCGAAGTAGGCTCCCTGTTGGGATGAAAACCGAAACGCCTAATTACCGTTTTTTAACATAATTATAATAGATTGATTAAATATTAACCCATATTGAGTAAAATAGGGCAAAATTTACATACATTAACAAATCAATTGAATAAATTTTCGTTAAAAAGCTTTGTAATAATTAAAATAGGATATAATTTTACAATCTCAAATCGTCGATAGCGGCGATTTGGGATAAATCGTTGCCTGCGGAATGGTGCTTGAGATCAATTCGTGAATTAATTCAAAAGAAATCCGGGCAAGAGTAAAAGCATCATCACCGGGGCAGTCATGAAAAAAGAAACAATTAAAACAACGAATATTTAGACAACTTATGGCAACAAAGAAAGCAGAAGCACCTAAGGGTAAGCTTGGTGTTTTGGTTGTAGGTCTGGGCGCTGTGACAAGCACCTTCATGACCGGTGTGCTTATGGCCCGCAAGGGTCTTGCAAAACCTGTAGGATCAATGACACAATACGACAAGATCCGAGTAGGTAAAGGCGCAGACAAGAAATATCTCCACTATAAAGATATCGTGCCCATCGCGGAGCTCGATGATATCGTGTTCGGTGCATGGGATGTATATCCGGCCAATGCTTATGAATCGGCTATCAACGCTGAGGTTCTCAAAGAGAAAGACATCAATCCCGTGAAGGAAGAGCTCGAGGCTATCAAGCCCATGAAAGCAGCTTTCGACAAGAATTATGCAAAGCGTCTTGACGGTGACAATGTAAAGGATGCCAAAGACCGTTGGGATATGGTGGAGCAGCTCCGCGAAGATATCCGTAACTTCAAGAAGGAAACCGGTGTGGACCGCGTGGTAGTGCTTTGGGCAGCTTCTACTGAGGTGTATGTTCCCATCGACGAAGAGGTGCACGGTTCTCTCGAGGCTCTCGAGAAAGCCATGAAGGCCGATGACAAGGAGAGAATCGCTCCCTCCATGTGTTATGCATACGCAGCTCTCTCAGAGGGTTGTCCTTTCATCATGGGTGCTCCCAACACCACTGTGGATATTCCTGCAATGTGGGAGCTTTCAGAAAAGACAGGCATGCCTATCGCCGGAAAAGATTTCAAGACAGGTCAGACTCTTGTGAAATCAGGTTTTGCACCTATCATCGGTACCCGTATGCTCGGTCTGAGCGGATGGTTCTCTACCAACATTCTCGGTAACCGTGACGGTCTCGTGCTCGATGAGCCCGCCAACTTCCGCACAAAAGAGGTTTCCAAGCTTTCCACTCTCGAGAGCATCCTTGTTCCCGAGGAGCAGCCCGATCTTTACGGCCATGGCAACGATGAGGATACACAGTACTATCACAAAGTGCGTATCAATTACTATCCTCCCCGCAACGACAACAAAGAGGGCTGGGACAACATCGACATCTTCGGCTGGATGGGCTATCCGATGCAGATCAAGATCAACTTCCTCTGCCGCGACTCCATCCTTGCAGCTCCTCTCTGTCTCGACCTCGTGCTCCTCAGCGACCTTGCAGCACGCGCAGGCCGCAGCGGTATCCAGCGCTTCCTGAGCTTCTTCCTCAAGAGCCCAATGCACGATTACACCAAGGGTGAAGTGCCCGTGAACCACCTCTTCCAGCAATACACGATGCTCAAGAATGCAATCCGCGAGATGGGTGGTTATGAAGCTGATGAGGAAATCGATTAATCCGGATCTTTTTCAAACAGTTGAATTTAATAGAAAACGGCAGCGTTCTTTTTAAAGGGCGTTGCCGTTTTTTCTCAGTTCGGGACAATGTGATTTTCTTAAAAATCGGGACAATGTGATTTTCTTAAAAAAATGTTAAGGAATAAAGATTTTTTTGTAATTTTGCAGAAGTCCATGGAAAAGCCCCGATAAGGCTCAAGAAAATATTGTATGCATACTGAACCAACCCATCATAAAATAGACAAGGAGGAGGTAAGAAGGAAAGGGAAAAGAGTGGCGGCCAAGGTGATGAAAAGTGATTCCCTGGTGCCGACATTTCTCCGGTCGATTGTCTCGTCGCAATGTTCGTCATGGACGGATATGCTGATCAGCTTCGCGGCTTTCGCATGGCTACATCTCACGCCTTTCCTTTCCACGGCCATCGGTGCATTTGTGGGAGGAGTGGTGAATTGCCTGATCAACTATCGCTTCACCTTCCATGCCCAGGATGTGCCATGGAAATCGGTGATAGTCAAGTTTGCTCTTGTCTGGGCCGGTTCTCTGCTGCTTAATGCCTACGGAACCCATCTTCTTTATTATCTTTTCACACAATGGGACTGGCTTATCGACATGGGATTCCGTCCCGACGGCTTTTTTGCAGCAGCCCGTCTGCTGGCGTCGCTGATTGTCTCGCTGGGATGGAATTTCATTTTGCAGCGTTATTTCGTATTCCGCAACACACGCTTCGACCGCAGGATTGTGGAATGGCTTGAAAGTATTCCATTCCTATCGCCGGCGGAGAAACGAGAAGTGGAGGGAGATAAATAGGAAATTTCGGGTCTAAGGTGTTTAAATTGTATTATGGAAGAGACAATTGACAAAGAATACAGTGATTTGAAAATACGTCCGGATGTTATCAACTATGATGACATAGTGCAGATGGTACCAAAACTAAAGGGGCATCGAAAGCTGGTGGACCGGGTGATGCATCTGTTGATGTTTGATGAAGTGAACCGTGTTCATGGGGCATGGTGTCATGATCCGGGACCGGCGTTCGCCCGTCATCTGATAGATGATGAATTTCACGATACCCTCCGGGTTGATCATGAAGATATCCTTGCCCGATTCAAGGAAGGGGCATTTATCACTGTCAGCAACCATCCGTTCGGATCAATCGACGGGATTGCACTGATAGCTTTAGTCACAAAATACAGGCCCGAATATAAGGTGATGGTCAATATGATATTGGGAAAGATTTCCGCTATGGGTCCCAACTTCATCACAGTAGATCCCTCACATTCGGGAGATGAGGAGAAGCGCAAGGTGTCGGTAAATGGTATCCGGGAGGCTCTGCGTCAGCTGAAAGAGGGGAAACCGTTGGGATTCTTCCCGGCCGGCGCGATGAGCAAGAGCAACCTTCATAATTTTCTTGTGGACAGGGAGTGGCAGCTGTCAGTGCTTCAGATCATAGCGAAAGCGAAAGTGCCCGTAATCCCCATCTATTTCCATGGTAACAATTCATGGTGGTTCAATTTCTGGGGTCATGTCTGCTGGCCCATACGGTCCATGTTGCTTCCCCGTCAGCTTTTCCATCATAAGAAAAACAAGGAATTGCATATCTCTGTAGGCGAGCCCATCATGCCCGACAAGCAGGCGGAGTTCAAAGGAAATCCGGAAGCTTTGGGTAAATATCTAAGGGAGAAAACCTACGCCTTATCCTCGCTGAAATAATTCATCCTCTCTGAAAAGATACATATCACTTAAAAATCAATCTCGCTGAAAATTCAGAAATTTTCAGCGATTATATTTTCAAGGCTCGCGCAATGCGATACCCGATGTCTTGCATCGTAAGCACAAAAGGAGAGATGAAAGGGATCTGGGGTGACAGCAAGGCGCGGTATTGCGATTTGCGGGCATTAGTGAAAAGAAGGAGTTCACCGGGATGACATTTCACCCTTATCTCCTCGTTCATGCTTGCCGGCTCTCCGTCAAGGTGTGCCGGGCCGGGAGATTTGCGTATGATGGTCAGTTCGGGAGTTCGGAATGTGGAGGCCTTAGTGGTTTTACCCACCAGGCCGGTGAGCAGGTCGATACCCGCCAAAGCCAATTTTATCGGCGACCCCTTGTGGATTATAGTTATGTCGAGCAGACCATCCTTAATTGAAGCCTCGGGAGCTATATAGGCATTGTTGCCATATTGGGAAGCATTGCAGCAGGCTATCAGCAGCGCATTTTCAGTCAGCACGTTGCCGTTGGCGATGATGGTATATTCCTCCGGCTGGTATTTTATGAACTCATCGATGGTGGTGTGTAGATAAGTGGTGAGACCGCGCTTGGGACTTTTGTTAAACTTATGTGTAACCTCGGCATCAAATCCCACACCGAAAGTACAGAAGAAAGGCTCGCCATTAGCCGAGGCGTAGTCGCAAGGAATCACGCGGTCCTCTGCAATCACTTTCATGGCACCCGACAGCGTGAGCGGAATATTGAGATGGCGCGCCAATCCGTTGCCCGATCCCATGGGTATGATTCCGAGCGCCACTTTCGATCCGCATAGGGCGCGTGCCGTTTCGTTGACAGTGCCGTCGCCACCGCATGCCACTACTCCGTAATATCCTTCCCCAATAGCTTCCTGAGCCAGCCGTGTGGCATCACCGGGAGCTGTGGTGAACCGAATGTCGGTCGAGAGGGAATATTTTGCAGCCTCATGTAAAATCGACTTATCCACGCCCTCCTTGGAGAGAGTGCCCGAATGGGGATTGATGATCACCATCAGTTGCTTCACTAATCGCATACTATATCTGGTTATTAGGTGGTGAGGAAAGTGAGGGATGATTATAAACTTTTGATAATTTCCTCAGCAGTAGGAACCGGGTTGTCGCTCCATGCCGCTGTGATCTTCAATTCAGGCGAGACTACATATATTCTTGGTATCACCGAGCTGGCGAAAAGATTATAGACTGATCGGTCCGTCTGAGCTGAATATGGCATGGTAAATCCATTCTCTTTCCAGAATCTCTCTATCGATTCAGATCCCTCCTCGCGCGCGATGCAGAAAACACCGATGGGACGGTTCACATTCATGGCGAATTCATACACCTTCTGGATTTCCGGAAGTTCCTTGCGGCAATCGGGGCACGAGGTATTGAAAAATACTATCACGCTTGTCAAGCCGCGGAGGTCGGAGGTCGTTATCACTGATCCGTCACTGAATGTGGTGGAGAATTCCGGACATCGGTCGCCCGGAAGGAGCGAACGAGGTTCGGGATCATCTTCGGAGACGCAGGAAATGAGCGCAAACGAGAATATAATTGAGATAAAAAGATAAAGCTTGGATTTCATGACTGCAAAATTAGTGAATAATCATTTTAAATCGCTAATTTTGCAACATAAAAATATCTACATACTTAAGAAGATATTAATTTGCAATGAGAATAGACATTATAACAGTATTGCCCGAGATGCTGGAGACCTTCTTTGAATATTCCATCCTGAAACGCGCGCAGGAGAAGGGTCTGGCGGAGATTGTGGTGCACAACTTGCGCGACTATACTACCAACAAGCACCGGAAGGTGGATGATTATCCTTTCGGAGGTGAGGCGGGAATGGTTATGACCATCCAGCCGATCGATGCATGTATCTCCGCGCTAAAGAAGGAAAGAGACTATGACGAGGTGATATTCACTTCTCCCGACGGCGAGACTTTCGACCAGCCGATGGCCAATCAACTCTCTCTGTTGGAGAATGTGATAATACTTTGCGGTCATTATAAGGGAATCGACTGGCGGGTGCGCGAGCATCTTGTCACCAAGGAAATATCTATAGGCGATTATGTGCTCACTGGCGGTGAGCTACCGGCGGCCGTGATAGCTGATGCTATGGTGCGTCTGATTCCCGGGGTGATCGGGGATGAGCAGTCCGCATTGTCGGATTCATTTCAGGACAATCTTCTTGCTCCGCCGGTATATTCGCGCCCCGCGGAATACAAAGGATGGCGCGTGCCGGATATCCTTTTGTCGGGACATGAAGCAAAGATCGCCGAATGGAGGTATGACCAGGCTTTGGAACGAACACGCCGTCTGCGTCCCGATCTGCTGGAGAAAAAATAATTCATTAAAACCGGTGCGGAGTAGAAATTTTTTATTAACTTTGCAAAACCGGAGAGGGATATCCCTTTGATGGAAAATATTATCAGCCGCAATAGCTCAGTTGGTAGAGCATTTCATTCGTAACGAAAAGGTCGCGGGTTCGAGCCCCGCTCGCGGCTCTTGGAAGGGAATCAATGGATTCCCTTTTTTATTTTGTGATATGACGGGAATTCACTACCTTTGTATATATAAGGCAGTAAAAAAGACTTCGGTCTATATGCGATAAGTTAAATCAAAATAAAAATTAATCTTAAAAGTCATGAAAAAGGAAATCAAGACAGAGAAGGCTCCGGGCGCAATCGGTCCCTACAGCCAGGCTGTTAAGGCCGGAAATCTTATATTCGTATCAGGACAACTCCCTATCAATCCGGCTACCGGTGAGATGCCTGAGGATATCAAGGCCCAGACCCGCCAGAGCATTGCCAATATCAAGGCTATTCTTGAAGCAGAGGGCGCTACTCTGGATAATGTGGTGAAAACCACTTGTCTTTTGGCTGATATGTCTTATTTCGGCCCTATGAATGAGGTATATGCCGAGGAATTCAAGGCTGTTTATCCGGCACGCGCTGCTTTCGCGGTGAAGGAGTTGCCGAAGGCTGCTTTGGTTGAGATTGAAGTCATCGCATTTGTCTAAGCGTTCTGGTGTCGGAGCGTGATAAGGCAGCGTCTGCGGGCTCTTTCGGAGGATTCGGCTTCGGTCACATACCTTAGTATGCTCCCTCAGCCTCACCTCCGAAAGAGCCCACATCCACTACCTTCTGACGCTCCGACAGCTCCGCATCGCAAATTAATATCGACGGCTCCGCATCGCAAAATAATATCGATGGCTCCGCATCGCAAAATAATATCGATGGCTCCGCATCGCAAAATAATATCGATG
>CAMWUJ010000086.1 GCA_947177405.1 uncultured Porphyromonadaceae bacterium
GTCACAGCGCGGAGGCTGCTCCTTCAGAGATTCAAGATTTTATCTCAAAAATAGGGCGCCCTGCATTTAACATTTTTTTATTGGATGGAGTCTAAGAAGGTTTATTGTGCGAACCAGCGGGATTTCTGGATGAATATCGGCTACAACTAATCCGGGAGATCACTTGGGAGTCATTGTGACAAGAGGAACGAGCATCTCCTGAAGGGATATGCCTCCATGCTGGAAGGTGCCTGTATAATATTGCACGTAATAATTATAATTGTTGGGATAAGAGAAGAAGTCCTCATTGCAGGCGAAGATAAACGTGCTTGAAAGATTGGGAGCCGGCAGACCGAATCTTTTTGGATCGTGCATCTCATATACCTGTTTGGGATTATACGACAGGCTCTTCCCAACCTTATAGCGGAGATTGGTATTGGTGTTACGGTCGCCCACCACCTTTATGGGATTGTCCACCCGGATTGTGCCATGATCGGTGGTGAGAATCACCTTATAGCCTAATTCGGCAAGACGACGGAAAATATCCATGGTCGATGAATGGCGGAACCATGATTCGGTGAGCGAACGGTAGGCGGCATCATTGTTGGCAAGCTCGCGGATCATCTTAGATTCCGTGCGGGCATGTGAAAGCATGTCTATGAAATTCAATACCACCACATTGAGGTTGATATCTTTCTGAGCGCCCAATGATCGGATGAACTTCTCCCCCGCCGATGAATCATTGAGCTTTGTATAAGTGAACTTATCCTTTCTGCGATATCGTTCAAGCTGAGTGCGTATGAGCTCCGATTCATGGATATTCAGACCTTCATCCTCATCCTCTTCCACCCACAAAGAAGGGAACATCTTCTTGATATCATAAGGCATCAGGCCGGCAAAAATGGCATTGCGGGCATATTGAGTGGAGGTGGGCAGAATGGTGGTGTAGAGATCTTCGGAAATATTGAAGAATTCGGAGAGAAGGGGCTGCACCATCTTCCATTGGTCGAGACGGAAATTATCCACAAGGAAGAAACATACTTTCTCTCCCTTATCAAGAAGGGGGAACACACACCGCTTGAAAATCTCATTGCTCATCAAGGGACGATCCGGGGAGTTGAGCCAGTCCTCATAGTTGCGCTTCACAAATTTACAGAAATTGGAATTGGCATCACGCTTCTGCATAAGAAGAAGCTCACCCATTGAGGTGTCGGTGTCGGCCAACTTCAGCTCCCATCTCACCAAGGCCTTGTAAACCTCCATCCATTCCTCAAGGGAGGAGGCCATATTGATCTGGGAGGAGAGGTGTTGGAATTCCTGCTGATAATCGGAAGTTGCCTGCTCGGCCACAATCGCGCGGCTATGCAGGTTCTTTTTTATCGAAAGGAGGATCTGGTTCGGATTCACCGGCTTTATGAGATAGTCGGCGATCTGGTTTCCGATAGCCTGGTCCATGATATTCTCCTCCTCCGACTTAGTGATCATTATCACCGGAATCTCCGGGTGGGAGGCATTTATCATCGAGAGAGTCTCCAGGCCTGAGAGTCCGGGCATATTCTCGTCGAGCAGAATAAGGGAGAAAGTCTCCTTCTCAAGCGCATCGAGTGCGTCACGGCCATTGGAAACAGTGGTGAGGTCGTAGCCTTTTGCTTTCAGAAAAAGAATATGCGGCTTCAGAAGGTCTATCTCATCATCGGCCCAGAGTATTTTATCCATAGTTTCAGCTTTAATTGTCAATATTATCAGAGGATTCAGATTCTTCGGAAGGATCGGAAGGATCGGAATCTTCAGAAGAATCAGATTCATCAGAAGACCCAGCACCGCCATTTTCATCCGCAGACCCGGAATTTTCCTTTCCGCTTTCAGTTGCCTCTTCATCGGTATCCTTCTCAAGCACGGCGTCCTCCACGGCATCATAGCGGTCGGCTTCTTCGAAGCGGAAGTATTCTTCAAATGAACGCCCCTCACGCAGGAGAAGTTCAAAATTTGCCTTGCTTATCATCACGGGCCGCACTCCCTCAGGAATCCTGAAGGGTGATTTCTCCATCACCGAACGATAATGCTCAAGCTGTCGCAGATTGTCGAAGCCTTTCACAATCAGCAGCCCCACATTGCCAAAGCTCATAGGCTCAAGGTCGAAATCCCTCACCACAAAAGAAGAGAAATTGAATCGGGCCACATCATAAAGGAGCTGGTTGGCATTTATTGAATCGCGGGGGAAGACAAGCACAAGATATTGAGGCTTATCAGGGTCACGCTCGAAATTAGCCGGCTGGCCATCAGCAGCAAGCGGCACCGAATCATTAGAGAGCCGCATCTCCCATATCATTCCCCGTGAATTGGAGCTGCCCGAATTGGGCACCCTCCCGGCCTTGAGTCCGTTCAGAATTCCTCCCGCCATATCGGTCATGTCGGTATCAGGCCATTTCTGAAGGAGATACTGCAGGCGTTCGCGAAACTTATCGTAGTCCTTATCCGTAAGATATGAAAGGGCATCAATGAAAACGAATTTAGGAAGAATGGACGACAGCGGATAGTCGCGCTCCATCTCCTCGGTCATACGATGCACGGTGGAGTTATTGTCGGCAAGATAAGCTTTATAGGCTTTCTCATAGTTCTCCTCCTGAATATCGTTCATACGGCGAAGATTGTCAAAGTAATTGGGATCGAGCATCGCCTGTCCGTAGGGGGAATCAGGGAAAGAGGATATAATCTTCTCTCTCCACTTCTCTGCTTCGGCAGTCAGATTCTGACGCACGGCCATGAGATACATATTATAATATACATCCAGACGATAGATATTATCAGGATAACGATCTTCAAGACGCATGAATTCCTTTCGGGCTGCCTTGAAATCCTCAAGTTTATCCTTGAGAATCACACCTTCGTTGTAAAGACCCTCCTGAATGATATCGTTGGCAGTCTGAATCTCCTCCTCGGTAGTCGGAATCTGTTTGAGATAGAACTCCACGCTATGGGGATCATCGGGATTGGATGAGGGATCGGTTTTGGTAGGATTGTCACCGGATTCCGAAGATTCCTGAGACTTGTCGGAATCGGAGGCATCAGCAGAATCCTGATCGTCATCAAATGAATAGGAAGTTTTATTACGTCGGCGCCAGTCGTCCTCAAGTTTTCGCGCACCCCATTTTCTCTGGAATTCCGTCTTACCGGCATTTTTAGTCATTGTATTATAGAAATACCAGGATTTATCGGAATTAATCGTATTTATGGGTGCGACGCTGTTATCTTTGATGTTTCCTTTGTTTCCCTCCTGCTTTGCAAGGTATTCCTCACGTTTCGCATCCTCGGCTTCCTTCTTCTCCTTTGCAATAAGGTCCTCGACAATCTTGCGGCACACTTTCTCTCTTTCCTCGGGAGTCATTTTGGAGAGAGTGAGCAATGAATCCTGAAGCTGCACATTGCCGGCATACACAGCCAGCTCGTCGAGCACATCGGAACGTCGCTTGAGCATCTTGTAGTCGGGATAATTATCCGGGAGCTGGGGCACAGCTTCTGCATAACAAGGCTGGGCCTTCACATATTCCCCTTCATCGAAATAAATATTTCCGAGAGCAAGCTGGGCCAGAGCCTTGTCTATACCGTTGCGCGTGGATTTCTCCACAGCCAAGGCATAATATTTCTTGGCCTGCACCGAATCCTTGCGTGACATCCAAAGGTTTCCTACGGCATAATATATCTGGTCGAGAAACTCCTTGTTGCGTGCATACCGGGTCATGGCAAGTAGCGAACCGACCTCCTTCTTGACATTTGATCCGGCATATACCTCACTCTGCTTGATACGCGCATTGAATTTGGCACGATAAGGGATTGAGTTTCCGCTTCCGGCCTTTTTGAAAGCCTGATAAGCCTTCTGCTTCTGACCCTCATGCGAATATAGCTGTCCGAGTAGAAAATAGAGTCGATTTTTCTGCGTTCCGGAGGCTTTGGCGGCTGCCTTCATAAGGTAAGGGATTGCCAGAGAGTAGTGTTCTGTTCTCACGTAATAGTCTCCCATAGCCCGGTTGTAGAGGTTCTTGAGATTCTGATTGGTTAGATCTTTCTCTTTCACAAGGTGAAGGGAGTTCTCAGCCTCATAATTCCAGTCGAGTGCAAGATAGGCAAGAGCATTTCTTATCCGTGCCTCGGTGACCACTTCAGGCAGCCACGTGAAATGCTTCGAGATATAAAAGAAAGTGGCCGCCGCCCCCATGAAGTCACCGTTGAGATATTGAGCCTCCCCCATCAGCATCCATGCTTTATGAAGGAAAGGATTGAACTCATCGCGTGCACGAAAGGCTTTCTCTTTGGGAGAAGAGTTTCGCTTTGCCGGCTTCTTCTTGATGGAATGAAGCTGGATAGCCTTCTGCATTTTTTCTATGGTGCGCTTGAAGTCGCCTGTGGGCTGTGGCTGCTTCTGGTCGGCACGGGCTTCGGCGGGATGGGTGAGCACAAATCGGGAATAGTCATCCTCATATTTACCTTCCATCTCCTTGATCTGCTCGTTATAATGCTCCTTACCGTTATAAAAAACGTTATAGCGTGTGGTGAATGCCTGCCAGTTTCGAGATGTGGCAGTATTCTTCTTTGTGCCGCATGCCGATAGCAGAGAGCAAAGAAGAATAAAAGCGAGCATGGATACAAGCCCTATATGTATTCCTTTTCTTTTCAAATTATCCAATATATAAAAGATAACGCAAAAAGAAGCTGAAATCGTGTAATTGCCTATTCAACAAAATAAACTACATAGCCGGAATCAAGCGCGATGAATTCTCGGTGATGAAATGAGTCACATCAATTCCGCGTGCATCGGAAAGCTGATGAATAATCTCCCGGATAGGCAGATCTGACTCATCTGTCTCGGCCAGAATACGGTCGGCAGGGATGTTATGCACGGTCATGGGATTGAAGGATTCACCGAAAGAGATATACATTCCGAGTCGCAGAAACATCTCTGCCACGCTCGGCTTATTTCGGAATCCATGTATGATCCAGGGTTGTGAGGGTTTTAGTTCCTTATATAGTCCGGTGATAATGTCGTGGGCCTTCACATCATGAATGAGCAAGGGCTTTCCAACACGTTCAGACAGCGCCACCATCCTTTTAAATATCAGCATCTGACGGAATAGGGGTCCTCCTTTGGGAATATCTATGCCGACTTCTCCGATTATCCCCACCCTCGGGTCGGCAGCTAACGCCTCAACTCTCAGGATGTGAGTCTCGCTGACCTCGGATGTAAGCCACCAGGGATGGATTCCGACAGAAAAACGCTGGTCGGGGGTATAATCACCGGGGATAGTGAAATCTTCATTGTCCCTCACCAAAGATGAAAGGTCGATCACAGCTTCAGGATCGGGAGTGAGCCGGTGGGTATGTATGTCGAGTATCATAGTATTAATTTTAAAAATGATTATATTGTAATGGGAATTACGGCAAGATTAGAATATATACATGGCGTCCTTTATTATTAAGGCACCTATTCTTAAGGCACCGGATCATAACCGGATCCTCCCCAGGGATGACATCGGCAGATTCGCTTTATTGCGAGCCAACCACCCTTTATTGCCCCATATTTAGCTAACGCCTCCACGGCATATTGGCTGCATGTGGGTTGATATCTACAGGCTGCCGGAAAATGGGGGGAGATTGCTCCCTGATAGAAACGCACAAGCAGAATCAGCACTTTCTTCATTCTTTCTCTTCCTTATTCTCTTTTTCTTCTTTTTCCTCTTTCTCTATTTTCCTTTCCAGACGTGTCAGGAGATTGACCACCTTTTTCTCCAGAGTGGCATACGGAGTGTTTTCATCGCCAAGGAAGATAAAAGCCATGGCGATCATCCTTATATCGCCTTTTCTTTTAATAACATCCGCTAAATGCAGGCGGTTCAGACGATAAGCCTCTCGTATGCGTCGCCGAAGGAGAACACGGTCCACCGCCCGGCGTCTCTTTTTCTTGGGAATTGTGATGAGCATCTGCAGGGGACCCATATTGTCGGGCTCACCGGCGCGGAAATTAGCTGCCAATTCCTCTTCCGAAATCGCACACCACACAAGACGTACCGGATAGTCATATATATTTTTCCCATGATCGAATAGATGACCCACCAGGCTCTTGTGTCTCAACTTCTCATCCTTCCTGAGAGTGAGACGTGGAGCCACAGCTTTCACTTCGACCTCCTTAGCCACCGGTTCTTGGGATTTATCATTCATTTCCATCATAACACCTAATCACGGGGAGCACAGCCTCCTCCATCAATACATATCCGGCATCGTTGGGATGCACACCATCTTTAGAGTAATTACTATCCATGCTTCTGCCATCGGGGGCGAGAAGCATAGCATGATAATTCACAAAGGGAATACCGTGAGCGTCGGCATATTCCTTCAGGCGAATATTAAGTTTTTCTATCTTCTCCGGTGCATCGGTCACCGCACGATTCCATTTGAAACCGGCCGCCGGAAGCACAGAGGTGAGGATCACCTTTATACCGTTGGCTTGCGCTATCTCCACCATTGAGATTATGTTTCCGAAGGTCTTATCTTCTGAATACGGATGAGTATTTTCGGCAATGTCGTTGGTGCCTCCGTTGATCACAACCATCCGGGGGGAGAGGTTCACCACATCCTCGCGAAAACGTGACAGGAACTGATATGTGGATTGTCCGGAGATTCCTCTCCCCGCAAAATTATTTTTCGAGAAGAATCCGGGACGCATTGTGGCCCAGCTGTCAGTGATTGAATTTCCGAAAAAGAGAGCCTCAATCTTTTCTGCCTTTTCTCGCAAACGTGCGTTGTCAGCGGCATAGCGGTCGAATTGCGCCCAGTCTGTTTTCTGCGCAAATCCAATCATGGCGATCAGCGAAACGAAGAAGAAAGCCAACCTTCTTCCTATATTGTGAAATTTATTCATAATCTTGCTATTTTATATAGAATCGCATCGGAAGGAATCAGGATAAGCAGGAGAGCCCCCAGCCGGTTTTTTAACCTTACTTTCCCATTTCTCAATTCCCTGCCTGCTTCTCTCCTGAGCAGTGACGTTATCTTTTCCCTGCTCTTCTCATATTGCGCCTTCTCATGCGGTGGAAGGTCGGGTGAATCAAGGTGTCGGGTGATTTCAACGAGCATATTGAAATTGGCGGCGAATCGCCGGTCAAGAGCCGCGTTTAAGAGAGAGGGATATTTCTCTTTTACAAATTCTACCATTCTCTGCGTCACTTTAAGCACGTCGAGCCTTCGAAACGAGAATGTGTGGATTATGCTCCCCCGACGTTGGCGGTAAAAATATACCGGAACATTACTCACCGCTACATTTCTTGCCCCCAATGCCACACGGTAGAAGAGGTCGAGATCTTCATATATCTCTCCGGAGTTCATCCTGCAGCCGTCGAATAGTTCGCGCCTGAATACCTTCCCTGACAGCGACGAACTTACCCCTCTCTGGTAAAGACTTTTCTCCACGGCCTCCACACCCGAGATATTCTCCGGTGTATGATCCTCTTGTCTCAAATCCTCTTTGTCGATTCTTTCCATCACCTTTTTAGAATCGGCATCATCAAATTCCACCAATTTTCCGCAGGATATATCGGCAGCGGATTCAGAAAGATTCTTCATTAGGAGCTGCAGATTCCACCGGGGCCATATATCATCGCTATCAATAAAAGCCAGATATTCCCCTCTTGCCTCTTCGATAGCAGTATTTCTAACGTTAGCCACTCCCTGATGCGACAGGGGTATAACCGAAATCCGTGAATCCTCTTCTACCAGTGTCTTTACGATATCGGGAGTAGAATCGGTGCTCCCGTCATCGGCCACTATGAGCTGCCAGTCGGTGAAGGTCTGAACCATTACCGATCGTATCGCCGCCTCAATCCAAGCGGCGGAATTATATGCAGGCATTATCACACTCACCATATCCGATGAAACTATTGGCCACAAAAATACAAAAAAAGTAGCAAAAAAGAAAACCTCTTCTTGCTAATGAAATCCTTTATCAAAGTGTATAATTCGGCCTAAAAAGGAAATAAATCTGAAATATTGCTGATAATTGAAGAAGTTTTCCTAATTTTACAAATTGAATTTGTCTAAAACCTCTAATAACTACCTGAGGTAAAAGATTAACTTACGGAACGCAACTAAAAACAATAAACAGAAGTGAATAAAAAGCTATTAAGCATGTTGCTTGTCGGGGCTGCCGCAATGATTCAGCCTTCGGAATCCTCGGCACTCAGATTGGAAAAGCTGAAGTATGCTGATTTCTCCAACTGGGTGACCCGCACCATAAATGAATCCAAAGTGATAGGAGGGAAAACAAAGACATTATATGAAATCGCTCCTGCCAAGAGCATCAATGGCAATGTGGCCTATTCCAATCAAGGAGGGTCGCCATGGGCCACCAGCAATGTTTATGCGAAAGTATCCGGAGTGGTAAAGGGATCCAATTCGGTTTCGCCGGCATCCATCAACGGCAATAAAGTGGCCAAACTGGAGTCGAAGATGGAAGAGGTGAAGGTGCTTGGTCTGATCAATATGGACGTTATGGTGGCCGGATCCATTTTCTTAGGAAAACTTAACGAACCTGTCACCTCCACCAAAGCTCCATTTGCCAAAATGGAGATGGGCATACCTTATACCAAGCGTCCCGTGGCACTCGTATTCGATTATAAAGTGGATATGCCCGCAGGCAATACCCGAGTTAAAGCCACCGGTTTCGGAGGAAAGAAAACTCTGCAGGGCCGCGACAATGCGGAGGTATATGTGTTGCTCCAGAAACGTTGGGAAGATGCCAAAGGAAACATTTATGCCCATCGTGTGGGTACAGGCCGCGAACGATATTCAAAAAGCGTGCCCTGGACCACAGGACATCAGATAAAGATCCAATATGGCGATATCACCAAGCAGCCGGGATATAAATCCTGGATGGGACTTCTCGACGGAAATAAAGCTTACTATGCCAAAAATTCCAAAGGGAAAATGGTGCCGGTGCATGAAGTGGGCTGGGCTCCCGCCGATGCCACCCCGACCCATGTGCTCGTGATGGCCAGCTCTTCTTGTGGCGAGCCTTATGTGGGCACCGAAGGACTGACACTATATATCGATAATATCGCCTTCGGATTCTAATGAATTGAAATTCAATATTTAATAATTTGCTCTCCAAAATATATCCAAATATGAAAATAGCATTGATAGGATATGGCAAGATGGGTCATATCATAGAAAAGATAGCACGCGAACGCGGCCATGAAATAGTGAGCATAATCGACGAGCACAATCCGGAAGAGTTTGACTCTCCGGCCTTCGCTTCAGCCGATGCCGCCATTGAATTCACCATCCCTTCAAGCGCGGCTGCCAATGTGGAGAAATGTTTTGAGAAAGGGGTGCCTGTTGTGAGCGGCACTACCGCCTGGACCGACCGTCTCCCTGAAATGAAGGATAGATGCGACAAAGGGGAAGGCACTCTTCTATGGGCTTCCAACTTCTCGGTGGGTGTGAATATCTTCAAGGCCCTCAACCGATACCTCACACGCATGATGAACGCTTTCCCACAATATACCCCCCGTATGGTGGAGACCCATCATGTGCATAAACTCGACCATCCCTCGGGAACGGCCGTAACTCTTGCCGAGGAGCTTATCGAAGAAAGCAAAAGCATTAACCGCTGGGCCGAGCCGGCAGAGGGTGTTACCCTCGATGCCGACACCCTTGAGATTGACTATATCCGCAGCGGGGAAGTACCCGGAATCCACACCATAGAATGGGATTCTGCACAGGATACCATCTCAATCACCCACTCGGCCAAAAGCCGTGAAGGTTTCGCCATGGGGGCTGTGCTTGCTGCCGAATGGCTCTCCTCCAAGAAAGGATTCCACACTATTGATGAGATGTTTGGAGAGATAATCCCCTCTTGATAAACCCATTCCTCTAATATAAGAATGAGATGACAGAACCTATTGACAATAAACCTACCGATAATACCACCGAGGCCGAGAGCCCAATGACATTCATCGACCGCCTCAAGAAAGTGAAGACCACCCGCTGGGTGCGCTTCGGAATAGTGTCGGCTGTATATATCTTCTGGGTTATCCTCATGGGTAACCCCTGGCTCCTCTTCGGCTGGCTCCTCCTTGCAGATATATATATCACAGGGTTTGTGCCCTGGGGATGGTGGAAGAAGAAAAAAGGACTTACACGAACCCTCATGGCCTGGGTGGATGCCATCGTATATGCATTGGTGCTGATTTATTTCGTTTTCGCCTTCATCGGGCAGCAATACGAAATCCCTTCTTCCAGTCTGGAAAAGACTCTCCTTGTCGGCGACCGTCTCTGGGTGGATAAGGCCACTTTCGGTGCGCGGGTGCCCCAGACTCCTCTTCATTTCCCTCTCGCACAACACACTATGCCAATATTCGGAGGAAAAAGCTATATTGAGCATCCACAACTCGAATATCACCGTCTGCCGGGACTCCGGTCGATTCAGAGAGGCGACATTGTGGTGTTCAATTATCCGCAAGGCGACACCGTGGCAGAAAAAATGCCAAATCCCGACTATTACCAGATCACTTATGAACTGCGTAAAAACGGAGTGGAGAATCCCATGCAATATATCAAGAGCAATCCTCAGATATTCGGCAATCTTGTGATCCGTCCGGTGGACCGTCGCGAGAACTATGTGAAACGCACCATCGGTCTGCCAGGTGAGCGTCTGAAAATTGTGGATGATGTGATTTATATCAACGGCAAGGCTATCGCCGAGCCTAAGGATGTTCAGTTCAACTACATAGTGCCTGTATCGGGTTCTATATCCGAGGAAAAATGGAAAGAACTCGGCGTGCGTCTTGAGGATACGGGTAACGGTCCTGAATTTAACGAGAGTCTGGGATTTAAATATTACGACATCCCTCTCACCAAAGCGATGAAAGCTGAAATCGAGAAATGGCCGGAGGTGTCTGGTCCGCTCACTTTGGAGAGTGAGTCAGGACTTTTCGACTTAGGCAACGTTTTCCCCTTAGGGAATACTTATGGCTGGACCCGCGACAATATGGGTGAGATATGGATTCCCAAACGAGGAGCCACTCTCCATCTCACTCCCGGTAACTATCCCATCTACGAGCGCGCGATCCGAACCTATGAAGGGAACGATCTCAAGATGACCGATGACGGACGCATATTCATCAACGGCAAGGAAACGGAATATTACACCTTCAAGATGGACTATTACTGGATGCAGGGTGACAACCGCGACCGGTCGGCCGACAGCCGCTACTGGGGCTTTGTGCCCGAGGATCATGTGGTGGGCGAACCTGTATTCGTGATTCTCTCCCTTAACAGCGACAAGTCCTTATTTGACGGAAAGATACGTTTCAACCGTTTCTTCAAGAAGCCCAATCCCGACGGGAATCTTGAAAAATAACCCCTGTCATGATTCCCTTCGCGGCTTCAACAGAAAGATATTCGGAATGGATCCGCCTCCTCCTGCGGGATGGGGCGGAGACCTCCTTTCCGGATCTTAAGGGGAAGGAGAACGTACGCACCATCATAGCTGGCTCACGAATGTTGAGTGTGCCGGTAGAGGGTGGATCCTCGATCCTCAAGAAAAAGAATATTGACCCGGGATCAATAGTTATCTCATCCCACGGCCGATGGCAGGAGGTACATTTGGGAGCATTGAAGGCTGCCTACGGACGCACCCCCTATTTCCCTCACATATTCCCGGAAATCGAGAACATCTATATGAATCATTCCGGGGCGACATTTGAAGAATTCACCGGGGCTATCCACAATATGATTATCAAAGGCATCGGATTAAATGAAGATTCATTGGCTGAGCTGAAAAGGATTATTGATCACAATCCCGACCACATCAGACGTCTCAACGAAGAAAGAATGAAAATTATTGATAGGAATCTTTCAATATTAGACGCCTTATTTCGTTTAGGAAAAGAGACCATATTCGTTTTGATTTAGAAGCAGAAAACGCATAAACACACATTCACCGTAAAGGAAAAGAGATGGGAAGATTGAGGATACTTATATTTTTAACTGCAGCGTTCATATCGATGATCGCCGGCTTTAGCTGTCGTGCTGATGAACTGCCCGACATCCCTTTGAGAGTGAAATATGTAAAAGGATATTCCTATATAGTGGATGAATATGGTGATTCGTGCCGCTATACTTTTCTTCGCGATCTATACGTGTTCCCGCCTCTGAAATTCAAGGATAAGAAAGAGGAGGAATTCTATTGGCGCACCGTCCGCGATGTGCGCAAGACTCTCCCTTATGCCAAGCTTGCTTTCTCCACTCTTTGCGAGACCTATGAATATATCCAGACCATTCCCGACAAAAAGAAGCGCGAGCAGCATCTGAAGACTCTGGAAAAAGATATCTTCGAACAATATAAACCGGCTGTAAAGAAGATGACCAAGAATCAGGGGAAGATTATGCTAAAGCTTATCAACCGCGAAACAGACCAGACCTCTTTCAATATCGTAAAGGCATTTTTGGGAAGTTTCCGCGCCGGTTTCTGGCAGACGTTCGGTCGCTTCTTCGGTATGAACATGAAATCGGGATTCCATCCCGAAAAGGATCGTGAGGATGCTATTATAGAGCGAATCGCTTGCCTGATTGAGCAAGGACAACTATAGCTTGCCGTTGGCAGAAATTTTTACTCACTATATTATGTGTCTTATCGCTATATTATGTGTCTTATCGCTAATCAATACGGAAAAGATGAGCGATAGCCTCTTGTGCTGTTGTAATTCCTGACTCCGCCGCCCGTTCATACCAATAATCGGGAGTGGATGGAATGTCGCCTGCTTCCCCTAAGCCCCTGATAGCATCCGGAAATATCTCCAATAGCTCTGCCAATATGAACTGTGCGGAAGGGTCGCCAAGCTGAGCGGCCCGCAAATAATTTTTGAGAGAATTCTCATGGTTATAATCTGATCCCTTTGCAGAGGAATAGGCATCTCCCAATAGAGCAAATGCTTTTGGAATATCCCCCTCGGCAGCACGGTTGTATAGCATGAAGGCTACTGTGTGCGCTCCTGCCCGGGCGGCTCTCAATCCTTCGGAGAGTGCTTGCTCCGGGTCGAGGGTTAGATACCGGTCGTGATTCATGACAAGAAGTTCAGGTTCCACATCCCTCAGACCTCCGCTGATGGCTTCAAGATAAAGCACAGTGGCCTGAAGCGTATCTTTCTCCACACCTCTCCCCTCCCGGTAAAGATCGGCAAGCATGGCTGCTCCCTGTGGCAGCCCGCCCGAAGCTGCTTTCTTGAGAAGATCAGCGGCCTTTCTTTCATTCTCCTCCTTCTGAGACTCCGACAAAAGAGAGTCGGGGCGCAGCAGCAGGAAAGCAAGATTGCTCACTGCCTTCATCTCCCCTCCTTCGGCCGCCCTGGAAAGCCAATAGATTGCGGAATCTTTGTCGGAAAGGGCATAGCGGAAGCCAAGATAGTTCTGTGCCGGAGCGTATCCACCTTCAGCCGATCTCCTCAGAAGGTGGAGTGAACGGAGTGTATCGGCAGGAATAGAATCAAACCCATGCTCGTAGAGCGTGGAAAGATGATACATAGCCACCACATCACCCTCCGTAGCTTTTTTCTCCAAATCATCCACTTTTTCTCTGAGAGAAACCGGATAAAGTGAAAAACTTAATATAAGGCACGAAAATATAAGGAGAAGCTTTTTCATTTTAATCTTTTTTATTATACCTTTGTCACAATATTGAAACAGTATTTATGAAGTTGTTTAAACTTATTTTTTATTAACAATTGCGAGAAATTTTTGAGCTGATTTTGACTCTCGAAGAGGCAGCAACCTCTCGGTTGGTGCCGATGAGAGAGGCGAAAGCAGCCAAAAAGATCCGCAAGGGTTAATAAAAGAAGGTAAAAACAATTTCATATTAACATTCGTAAATAAGTTTAAACAACGAACTATATTAAAATCCA
>CAMWUJ010000087.1:0-12500 GCA_947177405.1 uncultured Porphyromonadaceae bacterium
TAGAGCGTCGGATTGTGGTTCCGAAGGTCGTGGGTTCGAAACCCACATTTCACCCTAAATACTTCTAATTGTTGAGAGGAGCAAATACTTTGATATTTGCTCCTCTTATTTTATTTAATCTATTTTTGTCACACTCCACCACTTATCATCATGACGTGTAAGCTTGCCTGCAGTCAGGTCAAGTCTGCCAAGTACATCTCCCTTATCATTTACTATTTCGTAAAAATCAGCTGCCACTTTTCGAGGTCTCATTATGTGACCGGGAACCGCCCCTTGATCTTCATAATAAAAGAATTCATCCCCCATTACAGCATACTTATTATGGCCGTTAATCTTTACAAGTAAACGCATCTTATATTCTTCGGGATAGTATGATTTGTCTCTTGGAATCTTCTGAAGTTCCGCCACAACCGGTTTTTCTTTCTTACCCCATTTGCCATTATAAAAATTTCCACCCGCCGTTTCAAGAAACATGGAGGATTGTGAATTTCCTTTACCGAGGGTGAGATCAAGATTATTATTGGAGAGACGCCTTCCGGATACCGGTAATGATAAATCATAGAATACATTCCAGTATTTTCCTGTCAATGTCCCATCTTCCTTAACATTCAGGTCGAGAGTGAATGGATAATCATTTATTGTTCCGTTGATATTTACCTTACCTGTTATTAAAGCCGTATTAACAGGCTCTTCCGTTTTGGCACTCAAAACATCAGAATATTTATATGCAGAGTTTCCCCGGAGCGAAAAATAAACCAGACATGCCACTATGCCCGGAATCACAAGAATAATCAACGCTATGATCAACGGTTTGATATTAAAGGATCTTTTGTCCTGCGGCTTTATTATTCCGTGAACCTTCTCACTACCTATCCCAATGTTATTATTCTGCTCAATATCCGTTCCTCGTCCCGAAAACGAATCCTGAATGGCACCACATTTCGGACAAAACTTTGCCTTGTCCGAAATAAGATTGCCACAATTCCTACATTTAATTAAAGCCATACGAAAATTACACTTTTTAGTTGAATATGCTAAAGGTATCCCCCTTATTAGCAAGAGGAATACCGTTTGATTATTATTGCAAAAATACAAATTATTTCTGAATCGGACTCAGATAGGAATTATTTTTTGAGTTATCGAGTAAGTAAGTGTTCAAAATTAATTATACATATCAGGAGTAAATACGATATTACCAGTGATTGTGAGCGAATTCGCTTTATAGGGGTAACCGGAATAATCACTACCTTGATACACCTCCAATGTCAAATTATCGAATTCAAGAGTGAGATATTCGTTTTCTGCGTTGTAAGATACAAACCGCACGTTTCCCTGAGGTTTGCTCCTCCATGTAAATATCTTACCATTCGATGTGTTGGCAGCCTCGTCATAAATATGCATATAGTTAAAGGCATCCAAAAGATATTTAGGATCATTGCTATCCTTATGCTCCGATCTAACAGCCTGTCTGAAATCGAGCACCTCCCCCTTTTTAGCTTTTTCAGGATTGAATTTTTCCAAATTCAGAATACCATCCATCCTGACAGTATAATCCTGCTTATCCGGTTGCATCATTCCCATGTCGTCTATTTTTAAAGGAGTGTTCTGCACATCTAAGAATTGAAGTAATACGTAATCATTTGCAACATCATAGGTTGCAAGACTCGTACGCTTTGTACCGAGAAATTCCATTCCCTCTATCTTGTAGTCTCGGGCATAATAGAAAGGGGTTCCATTTACTTTGAAGGTTTCTCCGTAGCTACCGTTGTTGCCTCCGCCGGGGTTATCGGGGTCATCCTTGTCATCTCCACATGAATTTAGCGAGAACGACATTGTGGCAAAAAGAGCCACGAAGAAAAGAGAAAAATATTTTTTCATAGTTAATGTGTCAGGTTCTTGATGATGTTGATGATGTTTAAACTGATTGTTATCAAAACGACCCGGTAGAACCTGTTTGACCTGACCGTCTTGAATCACTGGTGCAAATTTAAACCTTCTTTCCCTAAAAAGCTATATACATTTTGTACATTTTCAAATCGGGACTTTACTGAGATTAGATTGAAAATATTTTATAAAAAACTTGATTTTTATTTTGAGTTTTCAGCATTAATAATTACCTTTGCTCCCGAATAATATCCAAACACTTTTTTCATAGTCTCGCTATGGACACTCTAACTAAAGAACCCAATGAAGAACTTGTGATGGAGATATCCAAGCTTCTTCTTAAAAATGGCATGAAGGCCACTACGATGGATTCGGTGGCATCGGCACTCACAATGTCAAAACGTACGCTCTATGAGATTTTCGATTCCAAGAAGGATATGATTCTCAGAGCCGTTAAATATTGGCAGCAACAACGCTTTAAGAAAGTTGAAGAAATTTTTAAAAGTTCCAAGACCGTCATGGAGGCTTTGGCTCGCACATTCGCCTACCACAAGTCGATGATGAACAATATCAATGTTGAATTTCTCTTTGACATGGATGACTATGCCCCGGAAGTAAGAACTCTTTTCACCCGACATAGCCATCAGTGGGTCGATAAAATGATGTATGCCATCAACCTCGGTATCGAACAAGGTGTGTTCCGCACAGATGTGAACTATCCCATTGTGTTGCGACTGATGCGTATTCAGATGGAATCGCTTAAGAAAATGGAAGATAGCTTCCCCAAAGACATCACCATCATGGATGCCTTTGATTCCATCGTGATTAGCTTTCTGAGATCAATCGGTACACAGGAAGGGATGGATATTATCGACAATTTTTACTTGAATAATCAGGAATACTCCAATTCATTTATAACTGAAACCAATTCATGAATTTTTTACTGAAAGCTGTCTCGCCTTGTCTTCTCCTTTTTTCTTTCGCGATTACAGAGAATGCTTTGGCGAATGGCGACACTCTTCGCATCTCAAGACAGAATTGCATTGAGATAGCACTTCAGGATAATCCGACGGTAAAAGTAGCCGACCTGGAAGTGAAAAAAATGGATTATGCGCGTAAGGAAGTGAAAGGATCGCTTCTCCCTACTGTGGATTTCTCGCTGTCATATCAACGATCTATCGAATTGCAGTCCATGAGTATGAACATGGGTGGTCAGTCGAGCACAATCAAAATGGGTACCGACAACAACTGGAATACCGGCTTTACCCTTCAGATGCCTCTGGTAAATGCCTCTCTCTGGCAATCTATCAAACTGTCGGAAACCCAGATCCTCACTGCTCTCGAAGAGGCTCGAGGTTCAAGAATCGACATGGTGAATAACATCAACAAAGCATATTATGCACTATTGCTCGCCATTGCCTCTCGCGATGTGATTAGGGAGAATTACGATGTGGCAAAAATGACTGCCGATATATACCGCAAGCAGTTTGATGTAGGAACGGCTTCAGAATACGACGTCTTGAGATCATCTGTACAGGTTTCCAATATCGAACCTGAACTTCTCCAGGCCGATATCGCCATCCGTCAATGTCAGCTACAGCTCAAAGTGCTGATGGGTATTGACTCAGCCATAGAGATCTGGCCCGACATCACTCTTCGCCAGATGCAGAGGGATATGTATGGTCTCGCCCCGGGATTCGACAAAAGTATAGCACGCAACACCAATCTCAAGCAACTCGACATCCAGAACAAACTTCTTGAGCAAAATCTCACCCTCAAGAAATATGCATGGCTTCCTACATTGGGTCTCCAGTTCAATATCAACTGGAACGCCATGTCAAACGGCAATGCCTTCAAAAGTCAGAAATTCAACCCCTACAGCAACGTTGCTCTGGCTCTAAGCATTCCCATCTTCTCCGGTGGGAAGAAGTATAACGCCATGAAACAGGTGGAAGTACAATTGGCCGAAATGAAATTCCAAAGAGAGAATCTGGTCAATTCGCTCAATATGCAGGTGGAACTTGCAATAGATAATATCAATAAGCAGGTGAAACAGATTTCCACAAGTGAGCAAGGAATGAAACAGGCAAAGAAAGCCCACGACATCATGCTTAAGAGTTTTGAGATCGGCGCCGCTTCATACCTCGACCTTCGCGACAGTGAACTGGCCGACACTTCCGCTCAACTCGCCTATCTTCAGGCCATATATAATTATCTAATATCCACAAGCGAACTCGACGCACTTTTAGGCAAAGAAGGAATCGAGGCTATCAATTAAAAAGAATAATATCAAATTATGAAATCCAGATATATTGCAATCGCGACTCTCCTACTGCTCCCTGCCGTGTCCACCACGCTGGTGGCATGTTCGGATAAAGAGAAAAAGGAAGAGACCCAACAGAAAGAGGAGAAAGCACCGGTGGTAAGCGTCCAGACCGTGGAGCAGCGTCCGGTCGATCAGATCGGAGAATATACAGCTACTGTGGAGCCTGACCTGATCAACAATATCTCGGCTTCAACTCCCAACCGCATCAAAAGCATCTTTGTAGATGAAGGTATGCGTGTGTCAAAAGGCCAGAAACTGGTGGTTATGGACGACGTGAATACTGTCTCCTATCAGACACAGGTGGATAATGCAAAAGCTAATCTTCATAACGTGCAGATCAACTATGACCGCGCCGTGGAATTATTCAAGATCGGTGGCGGAACACGCCAGCAGGTTGACCAGATGCAGACCCAGCTCATAAATGCGCGAAACACTCTGGCAGCGGCTGAACGCACCCTCCGTAATGCTCAGGAGAATACAGTGCTCACTGCCCCCATCTCCGGTGTGGTCACAGCAAGGAATTACGACCCGGGAGATATGACAGGATCCCTGCCCATTCTAACAATTGCACGTGTGCAGCCGGTGAAGATTGTTATCAACGTTACGGAAACCGAGCTCTCTCATGTGAAAAAAGGGATGCCGGCAAATATCACTTTCGACACCTATGGTGACGAGATATTCCATGGCACCGTGACTATGGTATCCCCTACCGTGGATGTCGCAAGCCGCACGTTCGGCGTGGAGATTTCCTCGCCCAATGGCAATGATAAGATTCTGCCCGGTATGTTCGGCAGGGTTACTCTCAACTTGGGAACCACCCACCGTGTGGTCGTTCCTGATAAAGCTGTGGTGAAACAGCAAGGTTCCGGTGACCGCTACGTATATGTATATAATCCTGCCGACCAGAGGGTGTCTTATCAGAAAGTTGAATTAGGACAGCGCCTCGGCAGCGAATATGAAATAGTGAGCGGAGTAGAACCGGGATCGGAAGTCGTGATAAGCGGTCAAAACAGGCTTGCCAACGGAAGAAAAGTCTCACTCAAGAAATAAGTCCTGAACTTTTAATCTAAATCAGTATGTCATTATACGGTTCGGCGGTCAAACGCCCGATTATGACCACTCTCTGCTTTGTGACAGTGATCATATTAGGACTCTTCTCACTCGTAAAACTTCCGATCGACCTTTATCCCGATATCGATACCAATTCAATAATGGTTATCACGATGTATCCGGGTGCGAGTGCGAAGGATATCGAGCAAAATGTGACAAAGCCTTTGGAAAATTCTCTCAACTCCGTGGAGCATCTCAAGCATATCAACTCCACATCCCGTGAGAACACTTCTGTTATTACACTTGAATTCGAATATGGCTATGACATTGATGTGCTTACCAACGATGTTCGGGACAAACTCGACATGGTGAAGTCAGTGCTTCCCGATGATGCTGAGAATCCCATCATATTCAAATTCTCCACCGATATGATTCCTATCTGTCTTCTTTCGGTTGAAGCCAATGAAAGTATGTCGGGATTGTATAAGATTCTTGATGATGCCGTGGCTAACCCGCTCGCTCGCGTGGATGGTGTTGGTTCGGTATCCATATCAGGTGCCCCCAAACGTGAGATCCATGTTTATGTGGATCCTGCCAAACTTGAGGCCTATAATCTGTCGGTAGAGGCTATCTCTTCTGTGATAGCGGCCGAAAACAGGAATGTGCCGGGCGGTTCATTCGATATCGGATCAAACACTTATGCCCTCCGCGTGCAGGGTGAATTTGACGATTCATCACAATTGGCTTCTCTGCCGGTGGCTTCAGTGGACGGACGCACGATATTCCTGCGTGATGTGGCCCGTGTGGAAGACAGTCTGGAAGAACGCACCCAGCAGACGTATATCAACGGCAACCAGGGAGCAATGATCATCATCCAGAAACAGAGTGGTGCCAACTCGGTGGAAATCTCCAACAAGGTGATGAAAATGCTCCCCACTCTTGAGAAAAATCTCCCTTCGGATGTGAAGATCGGTGTGATTGTCGATACCTCCGACAATATCCGCAACACAATAGCTTCTCTTGTGGAAACAGTGCTTTATGCACTACTCTTCGTGATGATTGTGGTGTTCTTCTTCCTTGGAAGATGGAGAGCTACGCTGATTATCGTTATCACAATTCCTGTATCGCTGATAGCCTCTTTCATCTATCTTTTCGCTACCGGCAATTCACTTAATATAGTTTCTCTCTCGGCGCTTTCAATATCGATCGGTATGGTGGTTGACGATGCGATTGTGGTGCTGGAGAATGTCACCACGCATATCGAACGAGGAGCCGATCCGAAACAGGCTGCTGTGCATGGTACCAACGAGGTGGCAATCTCCGTTATCGCATCCACTCTCACACTTATTGCCGTATTTTTCCCGCTTACGCTTGTAACAGGTATGACAGGTGTTCTTTTCCGCCAGCTCGGATGGATGGTGACTATCATGATGATCATCTCTACCACCTGTGCACTCACCCTTACCCCTATGCTATGCTCGCAATGGCTCAGACTCAGAAACAAGAATAGCAAAGGGATGCTATGGTATCGACCCATTGAAAAAGCGCTTGATAAATTTGATGATGGCTATGCATGGCTTTTACAAAAAGTTGTGACCAATAAGACGGTAACCATCATTATTTGTCTTGGCATATTCGTAGGATCATGCTTCCTTATGAAGCATGTCGGCACTGAGTTCTTCCCTACTCAGGACGACGGACGTCTCGGAGTGAATCTCGAATTGCCTATCGGTTCGAGAGTGGAGGAAGCAGAGGCATCCATGGCCCGCCTCGATACGATGTGGCGCAGGAAATATCCGGAGATAAAGGTGCAGAGCTATACAGTCGGACCGGCCAGTTCGGATAATACGTATGCCTCGCTCTCCGACAATGGCGCCCATATCATATCGATGAATATCACATTGACCGATCCCGGTGAGCGCGACCGCAAGATCACTGAAATCGCCGATCTGATGCGTAAGGATCTTGAGAATGATTTTCCAGAATTCAAAAAGGCTCAGGTAATGGTCGGCGGACGCCAGGGAGGAGGAATGGGCGGACAATCCACAGTGGACTTCGAGGTATATGGATACGACTTTGACAGTACCGACAAGGTGGCACGAGATTTGGCCGAAGTTCTTAAGGGTATCAACGGTACGGCTGACGTGATAATATCCCGTTCGGATTATCAGCCCGAATATCAGGTTGACTTCGACCGGGAAAAACTTGCCATGCATGGTATCTCGCTCCAGACGGCCGCCTTTTATCTCCGTAACCGTATAAATGGTTCCACAGCCTCACAATTCCGTGAAGATGGAGAAGAATATGATATTAAAGTGATGTATTCTCCGGATAAAAGAACTCAAATTTCGGATATCGAGAATATCACGATATATACCAATAGAGGACAGGGCGTGAAGCTTAAGGAACTGGGCACAGTAGTGGAGCGTTACACTCCACCCACAATCGAACGCAAGGACCGCGAACGTCTTGTGACTGTTTCTGCCGTGGTTGACGGTGTCCCGATGAGTCAGGTTGTGGCAGATGCTGAGGCTCAGATGAATTCAATTGATATGCCGCCGGGGGTTACCATTCAGATTGCAGGTAGCTTTGAAGACCAGCAGGATTCATTCAGCGACCTTCTCATGCTGGGATTATTGATAATTATTCTGGTATATATAGTAATGGCCGCACAGTTTGAATCGCTCACCTACCCCGGTATCATCATGACCTCGTTGCTCTTCGCTTTCTCGGGTGTATTCCTCATTCTCTATCTTACGGGACATACTCTTAACATTATGTCGATGATCGGGGCCATCATGCTTATCGGTATTGTGGTTAAGAATGGTATCGTGCTGATAGACTATATCACTCTCAACCGCGAGCGAGGAATGGGTATCCGCACGGCTGTAGTGGATGGAGGCCGGTCCCGACTGCGTCCAGTGGTGATGACAACTCTTACCACAATTTTAGGTATGGTGCCGATGGCTGTTGGATCAGGACAGGGATCAGAGATGTGGCGTCCAATGGGTGTAGCTGTTATCGGAGGTCTCACCTTCTCCACAATTCTCACCCTCCTGTTCGTACCTACTCTCTATTGTGTATTTGCAGGCAGAGGTGTGAAAAACACAAGAAAGAAACTACGCAAGAAACTCCTCGCAAGTAAAAAAGCTTGATTGATACAATAAAGCCTGACTCGACACGATGGCTGTTCCGGAGTCAGGCTTTTTAAAACTTCAATACTCATATCACAAGATTAAAATATGCAGGCAATATTTATTTCATACGACCAGGCACATCATCAGAATATCATCGAGATACTTGACAAATGCTCGTGTCGAGGCTTCACTGCCTTCGGTAATGTGCAAGGAAGAGGGTCGGTAAAAGGAGAACCTCATTACGGTTCTCATGCATGGCCTTCCCTGGCGCAAGCCATGTTCACATTCGTGGAGGATGACCGTGTGGAAAAGCTTCTGAACGCACTCAAGGAATTGGATGAATCCAAACCGAAGCTGGGTCTGAGAGCTTTTGTATGGCCGATCACCCACACAATTTAAAACTTCTGTTTAAGATCTCATTCAATAAAATCTATTGGCTGGAATCTGATACCAAAACAAGAGGGACAATGGCTACGAGCCATTGTCCCTCTTTCTCAAATCACTATTTAACTAAGTTCAATAAGTCACAAGATTATATTGATTATTTTACCAAAACTTTTGTGTTAACATTTTTTCCATTTACAATATATACTCCCTTGGGAAGATTTGTATTACTTACTCTCATTCCGGCAAGATTGAATACCGAGAACTCTGTATTGTCGGAAGATACAATGCTGCCATCAACCACATCAAAACGGGTTGTAAGGCTCTCTATGCTCTTGATTCCCGAAGTGATTTTTCCAATATAAACAGCGGGAGTCAATGTCTGAACCTGAGTATTCCCGGCCTCATCCGTCATAGTTACCTTAAGGTCATACCAATGGTTCTCACTTTCGCTCTCCATATCGGAAAGTGATCCTTCCCAGTAAGCACCGTATGATTCTACATACTTATCTTTGTCTTCTGTCATCGGAATCTCAACAAATTCATTAGTCCCGTAAGGGGCTATCTCAACCTTAAGGGTTGCCGGTGAGTATTCATAAGAAGTGATATCCTCAGTGTATGATCCGAAATCACAATTATAAACCTCCGGTTTGAAGTCCCCACCTGCCACAGAGATGAAAGCATCCTGATTAGTATCGAATTTCACCGTGGGGACACCTTCACCGTCTCTCCACATTATTCTCTGAACCGTAGGAGGATAAGCATCCTCACTATTTTCAATGAATGAGAACTCACACTCACTCTTACCCTCGATGTCATCGATAAGTATATTGGTATTGGTATATTTTATCGAAACTGCATCTTTAGATGAAGGAAATTCCTCAGCTCTTGCCTGCAGCCATGCGTTGGTATCCCTATACTTCGACAAATCGACAGTATCACCATTGCAGATTGCTCCTTCCGTAAAGTATTGGGTATCCACGAATCTATTTTCACCGTAATTCCCATAATATCCGCCGACACTGAATGAGTTATAAGTAATATCGTTCGATTTCTGTATCTTGGCCCCTACCGTGGCATAAGGAGTTGTGGAAGCCATCACATATAGAGGATCGAAAGGATAGGAGAAATATGGATTAAAGGGAGCTCCCTCTCTTGAAGTCTCTGGAGAATCAGCTACCCCGCCATGATTGAAAAGAGTATTCTCATACTGGTTGCAAAGATACTGAACTCCCGAATCGGTCATTCCTATGCTTGGCGTATAAATACCTAACTTGCGACCATATTTAGGATAAACCTCCATCGCCTGTAGATTGGAAAGAGTATAATATGCCGAGGAATTTATATCAGGAGCGCAGATATAAAAATCGGTTGGATCCGTAATGCTAAGAGCAAATCCGGATAAGACGGAATTGTCAGGGCGATACAGATTGATACCCATCTGCATCACTGTATTATCGGCTCCCTTATCATAATAAAGAGGGGTACGCTGAAATTTAGCATCTATTTTGTAATAATCAGATACATCATTACGTACTTTCTCACCCTTTACGAGATCTTTTCCATCCTTATATTTGGAAACCCCGATATTTCCGAAGTCCGTTTTCCATGTCAATGCATTCCAGATTACAGTAGTATTTTCATCGAAATTGCTCTTGACAGCGAAATTAGTATAGGCTTTGTTGCCACCGTTACCGGTTGTGATCGACTGGAAGAATTGGGACGCTCCATTTACCATCACAACCTGATGACACGCAATCTGACTCGTGTTAGCAACAAAAGAGGGATCATCACGCAAAGGAAGCGTCATAGGGCTGCCATCTGGCATAACAATATCAAAATAGACTATTTTGTCAGCCATATCAGCATTTACACTGATTTCCTTCTCCCCACTAAGTTCGACATTAGGAAAATTGACGATGGAATGATAATAATCATCATAGATCACCTGAATATCATAAGTACCGGCCGGAAGTTCGAATGATCCGGTCTGTTCCTTTTCCACTCTCCAGAACATATATGTATCCTTCATCACATATATTGAAGAAGGCACAGCGTTATCTCCCGTTCTGTCGGCAGAACTCGTGACAGTGAGTTTATATTTCTCGCCCGAGGAGAGGAACTTCTGCTTGGCTGCAATCTGATCAGTGGACTCAGGAGTAGATACCAATTCCTGAGTTTTATTTCCCTTTGAATCAATTCGGGTAACAAGAGTGGTTGATCCGGGAAGACTGCTGACTTGCATTTCTTCAGAAACATTAGTCTGCCATGCAGGCATAACATTTGCACTGACTTCCGGGGAACAAAATACGGATAAACCGGTAATCCCCAAAAGGGCTGAAAATAAGTAAGAATATCTCATAGGTAAATAGTATGAGTATAAGGACCCTTGACCATTAGCACTCCTGTCTCCCGGAATGGTCGAGTCCTTTTGTAAATCCGGATAAACAGTTGATGAATATTTGCTACAATAATTACAAATTTACTTGACTAAATTCTATTACAAATACCCATTCGCAAAATTAATGGTCATTATCTCCAAAAAAAATTACCTATGTTACATTAGACTCCATCCACTAAAATTTCTTAATGCCGGGGCGGCGGATTTTTAGGGTATTTTCTTTCATCTTAGAAGGAGCAGCCTTTCGGCTGTGACTGAAAAGATGGAAGAAAAGACCCAAAAAGACGCTGGACATAAGGTAATTTTATAATTTGTGACGGCTATTTTTGAAATACGCTCATAAAGACATAGGGTATGCAATGATTTATGCATACTCGCTTTTATTGGCTTTCCTTCTTAAATATGATGCTTTTCTTACCTGAAGTATCTCAACATGAATGCCACCATGCAAGTATAAGCCATGTGAACGGCAGTATGTAAATACTTCTCATAATTTCTCATCATTCTGTGCGTACCGCTAAAACATGAGATTGTCCTTTCAACTACCCATCGTCCATCAAGAGGGAGAAAGTCTGTAGGAACGCTTATGGCCGTCAATCCCTTTCTCTGAGTTTGGAATTCCCCTACGTACACTCTCACTGTCTATGACAGCCATCTCAGCTTCGGGATTCTTCCCAATTGCCGCTCTCTTCCCTTTTACCAAGTTATAAAGCAAGTTGGAAATTATCCGGCGGTCGCAAAGCGATCGCCAATGATGATACACAATCCTGTAGGATGGGAAATCCTTGGGTAGAGCCTGTCTTGACCACGTATGGAATTGCGTTAATTATTCTGAATTCTTAAAAATATTAACGGTAAGAAGGAAGAGGCGGAATTAAGAAAGGAAAAGGAAGAGTGTCCATTGAGTCTTTATAGTGACAAAGATACCTTAGGTCTCGCAGCTACACCTCGTCTATCGCTTTTCGATTCAGTCACATAGCTCGCTATGCTCTAGAATCTGCAAAGCGATATCCGAGGCACATCTGCGACCCCGGCTTTAAGAAATTTTATTGGATGGAGTCTTAATTGCCATTTCGTTTAAGAATTTGATTTCGGATACGGCTCACATGCACCCTGCTCATACGAAGATAAGAGGCTATAGCTTTCAGAGGTACAGCTTCAAACAGTTCCGGGCGACATCTCTCAAGCCATTCATATCTCCACTTGGCGTCACCATTCATGATCTTTCCTTTCAACTCCGAGAAATAAGACATCTTCATAAACACGCCGGTAACCCATCTGCAGAATTCGTGTGATTCAGTCATCATAGAAAGAATAT
>CAMWUJ010000088.1 GCA_947177405.1 uncultured Porphyromonadaceae bacterium
AGTTTTTTAAGAAATTTTTGATGAAAATTAAGATTTAACCAAAACGAAAAAAATCGGGATAAAAAGAGAAAAATTGGATGCACTTTTGAAATTGTTCCGGAAAAGTGTAAATTTTTTAAGAATAATTGTAAAAATATGAGTAACCAATTAAAAATAAGTAGATTAAAAAATATTTAAAAAATTTAATCAGGAGTGAAAGATAATGAATCGACGGAGAAAAAATTTATATTCATTATAAAAATTTATATTCATTATATAGGAGTGTAAAAATGTTGCCTCCAACCCAGGAGGGGTTGCCTTTTAACCCAACCGGAGGTTACATCGCCCCCGGGCGATTACCTCCGGCTCCCCGACTGCGTCTGACTCAACCCTGGAAGGGTTGCCGTAACATAATATCGTTCTCCCTGCCTGAGTAATTACCAAGGTACAACCCCTCCGGGTTCTAGTGGTCGGTTAAGAATATTAGAAGTATTATAGGTAACTTTTTGCTTTAATAGTATAGATATTTTGTGCTAATTAAAATATTATACATCCTTTTTCTTGTCAAAAAAGCAACCATTTTTATGACTACAATAACCGTTTTTTCGTTTTCCGACCACTAGAACCCTCCGGGGTTGAGGACACTTCATTGGGTATCCGGAGGTAGGCTCGTGCCTCGCCAACCCCCGATTTACCAAGGTGCAACCCCTCCGGGGTAATGGTCTATTCTTTAGCTATCCGGGGGTACCTGGATAACTCAAAACGCGAACGCGGCCGGTCATCTCGACCAGCCGCGTTCTCGTGTTTTCCATAATACTTTTAAACTAACCTAACATCATGAAACGATTTACTTTTCATCTATTATAACGTCTCCCGGCAAAAATTGTTCAAAATTAGTCCGTGAGCAATTGTTAAGGTGACTACTTCCCGAGTCTCCTCCCTATACTAATAAACGATAGGGAATAATCTCGGATTGCCACATAGTATTAATTTTCAGGAAATACTCTCGAAGACCCGGATGGCAGACTATTCTCGAAAATAGAACTGTCATATCCTGTCATTTAAATGAAATTAAGGAGGGTGAACTTGAGGAATCCTTGGTATATGCAAATTTTGCACATATCAAGGATTTTGGTCGTAGATAAGGATTTACCAAAAAACAGAGACCACTCTGTACAATCTTGATATGATCCTCTCGGTTGGTTATAGAGTCAAGTAAAAACACTTTAAGAAAATTTAGTGGATGAAGCCTTACATAAGTGATTAGATATGTTTTTAAACATACTTTGTTGCCTAATTGAAAAAATATGCTAATTTTGCACTAATTTAACACCCTTATGGAATTATAACACTAATTCTTTGAAGAATTATATCACTAATTCAAGGAGTGGAGATTTACATTAACCCTCATTAACATTTACTTACCAACATCTTTGATATGGCACGCAGAAATTCTCGTTCGACACAGCCCGTAAGAAATAGAAACGCTAATCGTAAAAAAGGAGGTGGTTCTTCAGGGAAAGCTCTCTGGATTGTGCTCGCCGTGGTGGTGCTCGCCGGCCTCGGCTTCCTGGCCTATAAACTCACCTCGGGCGGCGACTATACTTTCGACCGTTCCCATCTCGACAAATATGTGGAGAGTTTGCCCGATAATCCGGCTTTGGGTGACGATATGTCGGTATATGTGGATATGTCAGACGGGATGAACTCCGCTTATGCAAGCTCAGAAAGCAAGGTGCTCCTTCAGAATGTGATCAATAAACTCGCTGCAAACAAGGGAATCAAGTTCTTCGGACTTGCCGACCGTCAGATATTCCCTCTGGATAAATCGCACACCGAACTCTACAACTATATGCTTGATCCCGCAAGCTATGACAAGCAGAAAGCTCCCATCGAGGATACCCTTAAAGAGATAGTGGAGAAGAATCAGCCCGCTCTTCTGATGACCGACTTCGAGGAATATAAGGGTGGTGTGATAGAGCACGCAGCCTATGCAAAGAAATATTTCATCGAATGGCTTGAGAAGGGATATACGATATACTTCTATAAGTGGGATTTCATTGAGAAAGGGAAAGAGAAAAAGATGTTCCTCGCCGTGTTCGATGACAATGCGGGCCGTATGAATTCCATGATTGAAACCGCTCTGGATATTCAGTCGAATAATTATGTGGACCGCTTCGTGCTCGCGGGAAAAGGATTCTATTTCCCCACTTATGAGAACTATCTCTCGGTTAAGCAGGGCGGCAATTATCATAACAAGGATGGCAAGGATATAATCACCAATGTGATGGAGGGTGGCGGCCCGCATGATTATGTATGCTATGCACGTACCACTGCCGATGCCACCAAGAGTGAGGGTGTGGCCTATGCCCCGGTGACCAACCGTACAGGCGAACTCGCTGAGTATTATCCTCTCGGCGTGACCTGGAAAGACGCAATCAAGAACGCTGCCACCTATAAGCAGGCCGGTGTGCCCGAGGAGAATAAATATAAGCATCTTCTCAGCAAAATATTTATTGACTTTGGTGCTCAGTCGGGTTATACCATCGATGAGATCGAGGTGCGCACTTTCGATATGCAGGAGACAATGAAGGCAACTGCCGCCCAGATGGAGAAGAAGAAAGTGGATGCCGACGCTCTTGACAAGGTGGAGAAACCGGAAATCAATATGGTTCTCACAGCGCAGGCTCTCCCTGTGGCAGAACTACCCGGATATGTGGAGATTGCAGTGGATTTCGATCCGAGATTCGATGGTACGTTCGTGGGTGGATATGCTCCCACCGACCTTATCCGTGCGAATATCTTTATCGCCTCCGCCAATCCCAATCTTGGTGAGGCCGCCGACTTTTTCGGCTGGGAAGGAAATCCTTCGTTGGCTGACTCGGTGAAGGAAGCTCTTACAGCTCCATCCTCCAATCCGACAGGGAAGATTCTCTTCTCCTATTACCTCAAGACAATAGCGGAATAACATCTTTAATAATAAAAATCTAACATTCATATACAATGGAAACAGTATCAATGACTTCAGCCTATGTATGGGCTTTGATCACGGTGGCTATATTTTTCTGCATCGCCATCCTTTGCGCCAACATGATTGCATATCGCCCCAACGATCCGGGCACTACCAAGCGTCGCTCCACTTTCTGGGCTCTCGGTGTTGTGGGTGTGGTGGTAGGATTCTTCATCAACTATTACTTCGCCTCAAAGATCGACGTGCCTACATTGAATGCAAGCTATACTCTGAATTCATGTATCGCTGCCGGAATCTCCCTGGTGGTATATATCATCCTCGGATTCGCGCTCAGCAAGATGTTCCCGCGTGCTAAAGTCGGAACCTGGTTCTAAATTCCCATTCCCAATATGGATAAACTTTTTTTAATTGCAATCGGGGGTACCGGTATGCGCTGCCTGGAATCTTTTGTCCACCTATGCGCTGCCGGACTCTTTGATAATCATACGATTGAGATTCTTACTCTCGATACTGACCAGAACAATGGAAATAAGGACAGGGTGGAAAATCTCATTGCCCTCTATAACAAGGTAAAGACCAACGACCCTACCAACATGGGTGGTGAGCAGCGGAGTAATACATTCTTCTCTGCCAAGCTCAACCTGTATAAGTTCTATACCGATTATGACAACCCGGCGCGCGCCACTCTCCATGCCCTGGCATCCACACAGACTCCCACCGATCAGGACCGTGAGGACAATCAGGATCTCTCCGACCTTCTTTTCGACCGTGAGACTGTGCAGCAGTTCAAACTCGATCATGGATATAGAGCCCAGACACATCTGGGATCCATGCTTATGTATCATGGAATCATCGAGGCGGCTGTGAATGCGAGGAATGGCGGTGACAAGCTGCGCGGACCTGAAAAGGAACTGACGGCCTATCTCAATCTGCTTAACAAGCATGCCGCCAATGCGCGTGTGTTCGTATTCGGCAGCGTGTTCGGCGGAACAGGAGCCTCTTCAATCCCCGTGATTCCAATCGCCATAAGCGAGGCGCTGAGAATTATCACCGGAGGAAAGAACGAGCTTAACCTCAGCAAGGTGCTCTTCGGATCAACCCTTCTCACCGATTATTTCACCTTCAAGGCCCCTACCTCGCAGCAGCTACTGACCGACAAGGTGATCGCCGATTCCAATAATTTCGCGCTCAACTCGCAAGCCGCATTGAGTTTCTATAACGACGACCCTACAGTGAAGAAGACTTATAAGAGGATGTATCATATCGGTTTGCCCTCTTCGCTGAAGAAGGATTATTCGGAAGGGAAGGAAGGGAAAGTGATCACCGGCGGTCATGACCAGAAGAATGAGTGTCATTTCGCCGAGCTCCTTTGCGCGGCTGCCGCTTATGATTTCTTCAATGAGAGCCGCGAGAAACTTGAAAGTACCGGTATTGCAGAATATAACTACCGCACGGTGGCTACCGATGACAACGGAAACCTGCAGCTCTCGGGCGCAAGCTTCGTGGGAACGGAGAAAGGAGAGATTTTCGAGAATAAGCTTGGAGCGCTTCTCTCGTTTGCCCATGTGGTGCTCTCGAAATTCGAGGGTGCGCATGAGGATACCGTGGGAACGGCCGCATTGCTCAATTATCTCGATGATGCCAAGTTCCCCGAATATAATGATCTTTCGGATGTGCAGTGTGCGGAAATTGATGAGTATCTGAAGGAATTCGGATATAAATTCGTGAAGAGCACGGTGGAATTCGGTTGGATATATCAGATATTCAAATCTGTGAAAGCCGGAAAGTTCATCTTCTCTCCCGAGGCTTTCATTTCTGATATCGACGGGCTTCATGATATTGATCCCGGAGCGATATTTGCCGATGAGATGCACCATTGGGACACCAAGGGCCTATTAGGGAAAAGAAGCGACCGACGCTTCGATAATTTTGTCTCTATCCTGAAAAAGGAGGAGTCATTGCCCGATGACGCACAGGGTATCACTCTCAAGGAGCGTTTCCTGGCTCAGATGTATAATGCGATTACTATCGCCCAACACTTCAACGAATAAGAATGGCAAACAAGGTATTGACAATCGATGTCAACAGTGCCGCCACTCCCCCTGCCGCTCTCGACACATGGGCGCAGTTGGCCAATACCACTGTTTTCATCAAAAATATTATAACTCCCAAGATAAGCGCCAACACCAATATCGGTCAGCTCGTCTCGGGAATCCCCACGGCGTTTGCCCGTGTCGATCTCTTCAAGTCGGCTATCGACTATGTATCGACCAATGGCAGTGATGCCCGTGAGAATAATCTCGTGGGATATTATACACAGCTTGTGGATGAATGGAAGGGTCTGATAGCTTGCATGGCTCTCGACTATGCCCTCATCACTTCTCGGCAGATTGAACTCAAATACAGCGATGGGAAGGATGTGGCCTCGACCGCCAATGTGTATGAGCCTAAGGGAGCGTTCGGAAATATGCTTCTCAAGCGGAAGAGCCGTTGGTGCGACCAGGATCTGCCCGACAATCAGACGGCCGTTCCATATATCAATGTCATAAAATATAAGGACCACGTGGTGGGTGCAACCGCTCCGGAAAGTCTGCTCTTCACTTCTACCGGCTATCATTGCGAACCTACCGAGGAGAAGCCCTGGATTCATCCTGTGACCGGAAAATTCACCGACCCTCTCAATTCCTCGATCAAGCCGATGCAGGTGGCCACCCTTCATGCCTATGTGAGCCATATCCTCGACGGTCTCAGTGAGGCGGAGAATTATTACAGTAAACTGCCCGACGGAGAAAGGGTGAATTATACCTCCATCCGCAACGTGCTTCAGAAATGGAAGGAGGAGATCGCAGCCCGCGCGGAAGCCGGTGGTTTTGAGCTTTCCATCGGAAGCACGCCTCCCGTGAGTGCGGGATTCGGAGGCCCGTTCAGAAAACTCTTTACCCATAAGGATATTCTTCATGGTCTTGAGGGTGTGATTTCGGAAAATGCCACCACCGGATCAGTGGAATTTGATCCCAAGAACCTCCTGCTCGACGAGAACGCACATATCGCCAAGTTGGCTCTCGATCTTTCTCCCGACCAGATAAAAGATCTTCCAATCCTCACCCTCACTGCTGATGTGAAGGATATGAAGGAGAAAGCATATTTCGCCTTGCCTCTTTCAGCACAGGGTCTGAATGTGTTCGGAAAGAATATCGCTGCCCTCGTGGGAAGGTCAGGAGAGACCAATGCCATCAACTCTACCCTTAAGGCCACATTCGATCCCTCGGCCCGGACGGGTAATCTGGAGGTTGTGCTCACTCTGGTCACCAATTCAGGCGTGAAGCGTGAGCTCAAGAAGGTATATACCTGCGATGGAGAGATCCGAAGCAAGGATATTCTGATATGGCCCAATTTCATCTCGCAGCAGTGGGATGCATATTTTCTTTATAATGAACTTCCCCATAACGGCACAAGCCAGTCATACCGTGCTTTCCCCTTCGTCGGAAAAATGGAGGATGGCTATTTCCGCATCCTCGTGGATGATGAGAAGAAGCCGATCCTTCTGAGCAACGACAAGAAAATAGTTGCTCCCGAGAAGGAGGTGAAAGCCGAGCTCCTTGTGATCTCGGATGAGGCCGTGGCTGATAATGCTTATAAATATGAGATATACCGATCAAACCGTCCTTTCAAGGGAGTGAGACTTCTTTCTCCCACCGGAAATGAAGGAGGATATCTTCTTATCAACTATAGTTCCGAAAGCAATACAAATCTTCCTCACGACTGGATGCGTCCCGGTGCCCACAAGGCTCTCCAGCCTGTACGCATCGGTATCGATTTCGGAAGCACCAACACTTCAATCGCCTATTCAAGCGACAACACACAGGAGTGTGGCTTCTCTTTCAAGAACCAGCGAGTGTCGCTGATGGGCAATGAGCTCCCCGGCAAACCTCTTTATCCAAAGGAGAACCAGGTGTTCTTCTTCCATGGCCCCGGCAAGAATGTGGAGTCGAATGCAGTGAAAAGTGTGCTCACCCTTCACGACCATCGCCGTCTGCCGGCACTCCGCACGGGTGAGACCATAAAGATGCGCAATGAGAAAGAGGTGGTGGGAGGATTTCCGAGCTTCGGCGATAATCTTCCTTTCTCAAGCTCGGATAGCGGAACCATCACTCTCACCTATCCTAACGGTGTGGGCGAGGTGACTCAGATTCATAACATGAAATGGGAGGATTCCGATGATGACAAGGCTCATAAGAGCGCTTTCTTACGCACACTAACCCTTCAGGTATATGCATCACTCTTCGCCGACGGATTCATCCCGGAGAGCATCAAATGGTCTTATCCCTCGGCGATGGCGGGTCAGCTCCTCTATTCTTATCAGAGTATCTGGGAGAATCTGAAATCGATTTCGCCCGTTCTGACAGAAAGTGGCGAACGCTATCGTCTCAATGTCAGCAAATATATCGATAACCGTTCACTTGGAGGATCGATGGGTGAGGGAGGATTCGGCTCCGGATCCTTCGGAGGTGATTCCAACGGAAACAGCGGCTTCGGTGGCGGTTTCGGTGGTTTCGGAGGAAACTCTGGATTCGGATCCGGTAGCGGATTCGGTGATAACGGAGGAGGTGCCTCCGGTTTTGGTCAGCAGGGAGGCAGTGAATTTGGAGGTGGATTCGGTTCCGGTTTTGGTGGCGGATTCGGTTCCGGCGGATTCGGGAATGAAGGTTTCGGTTCACAAAACGAAACGGCCGAGACACCGGTGAATCCTGCAAATGCACCGGATGAAGATTTCATGCCCGATGATGAGTCGAAGCCGATGGTATATAATCCCAAGCCTCTTTATTCAATGAGCAATGTGGCCTCGAATCCTTCACTTTCCGAGGCAGAGGCTGTGGCCAACTTCATCTCCGTAAGATATGGCACTGAAAGCAATGTCCTGAATCTTTGCTTCGATGTCGGAGGAAGCACTACCGATATCTCGGCGCTTTTCTATCTGAAGAACGGCATCACGATGATCAAGCAAAACTCACTCCGTTTCGCGGCGCAGCGCGTTTCGCAAGCAGTATCAAAATTCCCGCAGTTCAAGAGGGTCCTCAGCAGTATCTGCGCTAAATATAAGATTCGGATGGTGGGTCTTAATTTCGGCAATGACACTTATAATGATCATACCGCTCCATATTTCTTCGACCAGATAGTGAACCAGCTCAACGATGACCAGCTTGAGGATCTTTACCGTTGCATTGCTGCCGACTGTCCTCAGCTGATGTGTGTCAATATGTACGTCACCGGTCTGCTGATGTTCTATGCCGGACAGGTGGCTCATAAGCTTGTGGCCGACCTCAACCGCACTCCCGATGATGAGTGGGTGGCACGCCGAAAACCTAATGTCCGCGTCACTTTCGCCGGGAAAGGATCACGTCTTTTCCAATGGCTCGATACCATCAATCCTGCCGCCGCACATCAGTATTATGGCGGTATGTTCATAATGGGATATGGCGAGAAAGATCTTAAGAATACGTTGGCCGGATATCAGGTGATCAATCTTCCCAAGCTCCACGATGCCGACATAAAATATGAGGTATCGAAAGGTCTTGCAAAAGGCGACACCATATTGCAGCGCCCCGAGAATCCCCAGACATCGGAAATTGTAGGAGAAGCCGGTTTTGAAGTCATAGGGAAAGATAATCAGCCTCGTCCTCTCGATTTCACCAACTCAATCTCGCCGGCCATGTTGGGTTCGATCGGCGTAAGATTCATCACCGACAATTCCCGCCATCAAGCCGATAAGTTCACTGAATTCTGCGGTTTCTTCTATAGTGCGGCGCGTCAGCTCTTCGGCTGGCATGTGAATCCCTCTCAGCTTGAGCAAGCTTGCCGCGAGATGAACATCACGGGGTATGTGCAGAGGATGCCGGAATTCAGGGTTGCAAGCCGCGAAGCGCGTGAAAGCGGACAGGCTTTCAATTTCGTGGCTCCGATCATAATCCTGGAGGGTATGAAATTCTATGAAACCACTTTGTTGAAGTTGCTCGCTAATGGATAGTGACAGTTATAAAATAATCGTATCTATCTCCCGTCGCCGCGTTGCCTTCGAATATTGGCAGCGCGACGGCGGCGACAAGCTTATCCCTTTCCCATCAGGAAAATGGCCTGCCCCTCTCGCCATATATTGCTCTCCCACGGGAGTGATATTGGGAGATGATGCCCTCAGGGCTGTTGTTGCCGGCACTGAAAATGCTTTCACCGATTATTTCGACCATCTTTCCGATGCCGAGACATGCTCAGTGGGAGGAGAGACGCGCCCGGTGCGCAATCTCTTGCTTGAAGGTGTAGAAGGGATATTCAATGATTTTTACCGGAATGTTCTCATACGTGTGGGATCGCTAAGCGACAACCGCGCAAATATGCCTTTGGTGATAGTATGCGAGAGTGATGTGAGACCTCATGAACGTGCGTTCCTGAAGGGGTTGTTCCGCGACAGCGGGTACAGCCATGTCTCTGTGGAGAGCTATGATGATTATATACAGCTTTTCGCCCGTGAGGAGCTCGCCCGGGAATATAAATGCCGGAAGGTACTGGTAGCATGGAGCGAAGGCCCCGACCTGACTTTCACTCTCTTTGATCTAAACGGCACCTCCCCGAGAAAGACCGTCACCTTTGAGGGGTTGGGAATCGACCCGAGGAAGGAATATGTGAAGAAACTGATCTGGGAGCGCATCCAGGGTCAGAATCCATGGTTGCAGTTTGCCGAAGAGGAAGAAGCTCTTGACAGGATTGCCGATGATTTCCTTAATTCCAACCGTCCGCTGGTAGAAGATACGGTGGTGCTCTCTGATGGTCAGCGATATCATTACAGCCTTAATAGAAACTCCATAGACTATTATAAGGGACGCGAGGGAATAAGTGTGCAGGATAAGCTCGAAGAATTTCTGCGCGATAACGGTGTAATCGACAGATCGGATGTATTGCTGCTCTTGCGCGGAAATATTGCCGGAAATTCCTATTTCGAACAAAATTTGCGACAAGGATTCCTTTCCTTAGTGAGAAGTGACAAGCGTCTGCGCCAAAAGGCGATGCGGCTTATTATAGATGGAAAGAGACCTGTGAGTGTGAATGTAGAGGATTCCTCTTCTGCATTTGGAGATTTTGCCACAGGGTTTGATTCCCACGGTGGGGGATTTGGCGGTTTTACTACCGGTTTTGGTGGCGGATTCGAGTCTCCCGCGGCTGCCTTTTCTACTTCTACACCTCCTCCAATACCCAAGGATATATCTTCGCCACAACCTGTAGATGCGGTGGCTGCAAAGGCTATGGCTGTCTTTGAGGCCAAAAAGAAGCAGCTGAAAAGGGAATGGCGTTCGGTGAAAGGGCAGGTGAACGGGAAGCTGAGTCTGCATAAATATGACGAGGCGTGCAGGATACTTCAATCCTTTGAATCCGATTGTGAGAAAGCCGGCGTGGAGGAATTGCTTGAGGAGGCAAAGTTAGAGCGTATGCGCGTGATGGTGGAAAGAGATAAGATGGCTCTAAAAACCCCTCCTCAAAAGCCTGAACGACCTTCCGGTGCCTCATCTCATCGACGTGTGGATCACGCGAGCACGAGTGTCACTTCCTCTTCGGTGAACCGTAAGCCTGAACCGGAAAAGAAACCGATAGAGGAGGGAAAGAAGCTTGCTTCTCTTGGAAAACTGAAAGAGGCCCGCGACTGGTATCGCCAGCAAGGAGATACGGTCAAGGCAAAAGTGATAGGCGATATAATACGTGCGCAGAAAAGTGTGAATCATAGAAAGTCGGATTTGGCTGAATGTCAACAGATCCGCGATGCTATGAGAATAGGGCGCATTGTGAAAGAGTTGGAAGAATATCTTGATTTGTGCGAGAAGGGAGGGGTCCCGTCTGCGGAATATCGTAAGCTTCTTTCCGACTACAAGAAAATTAAGGTCTGATAGTAATTATAAATTCATAAACTTTTAAAATCAACATATCATGGCAAGAAATTTTGATTTGAATAAGGGTGAGAGATTCTCTCTTGGAAAGGGAGATGAGCTCTCGAAAATACAGGTTGATCTCAACTGGGACTCGGAAGCCGACCTTGATGCTGTGGCATTCGTGCTCGGTGAGGATGGTGTGATTCTGGAGGATGCCGACTTCGTATATTATAAATCCAATACTCGAAACGAACCTTATGATCGTGCTCGCTTCGGAAGCAAAGCCAACTGGCGTAATAACACAGTGCCCATGAGCTATGATGGCTCGGTGTTGGGATCTGCTGATGACTTCGGAGGTGAAGATTCGGGAGAGACAATGCACGTGGATCTTGAGAAGGTCAGACCCGAAATTACTGAAATAGTGTTTTGCGTAACTATCTATGGCAACGAGACTTTCAAGGATGTGAAGGATCCTCAGATTGTAATAGTAAATGAGGAGACCGGTGAGGAATTATGTAAATATAATCTCAAGGAGCACTTCTCTTCTGAGACCGCGGTGGTAGCCGGATCTTTGGTGCTTAATGAGGATGGTGAATGGGAATTTGAAGCTATCGGCAAAGGATATGACGGTGGCCTTCAGACACTCGTGGATATGTACACTTAAAATAAATAAAAAATGGGAAGATTTGATTTAAAGAAATTAGGATCGGGCGACCGTTTCTCTCTCAATAAAAGTCTGGGTCTCAACGACATCAGGGTAGAGCTCACTTTCAATGGCGAGGATCTCGATGTTCAGGCATGGCTCCTCAATGAGGACGGAATGATAGTAAACGATGAGGGTTTCGTTTTCTATAACTCGGTCAACCGCAGCGAGCCATTTGACAAAGCGAAGTTTGGAAACAAACGTAACTATCTTCAGCAGACGCGCCCGATGAGTGCCGATGGCGCCGTGTTGGGATCAAAAGATATGGTGGAAGGTGGTATAGAGGTTATTAACATCGACCTCAGTAAGGTAGCACCCGAAGTTCAGGAAATCGCAATCTCAGCTACCGTATATGAGGATGGCAAGACTTTCGGAGATGTGGCCAATGCGAAGTTGACCGTAATCGACGAGGAGACCGGTGACCCCCTATGCTTCTATGAGCTTAGTGCCGACTATAACAATGAGAATGTCTGCATTGCGGGTCGTTTCATTCTCAACGATGAAGGAGAATGGGAATTTGAGGCTGAGGGAAAGGCTTATGATGGTGGCCTCGGCACTCTGGTTGAAATGTTTACTGAAGAATAATATCATGGCAAAGAATAGAAATTTTGACCTCAATAAAGGAGGCGACAATAAATTTGACCTTCATAAAGGACCGAACCGCAAATTTGATCTTCAGAAGGATATGGATGATGAGGATGAGGTGGCGGTAGCTGCCGAGGAAGCTGCTTCAACAGAAGAACCTCGTCCCGTGATTCCCCCTGCACAGACACCACAGCCTGAAGAACCGGCTTCCGTTCTCGAGCCTGAGGTGACTCCGCAAAGAGTGGCCGATGCCATTGAATACGGTCCGGAGGAGCCAAAGAAGAAAGGCTTCGCATGGCTTTGGGCATTAATTGGTATAGCGATCGTGCTTGCCGTGTTAGGCATGATCTTCCTCCGCGATGGTAATAAAGAGGAGCAGGCAGAGGAGCCGGTTGAGACTGTGGCCGAAGGTATGCCGGGTGATTCCGCTGTATCTGACGAAGCTGAAGCTCCCACTCCTGAAGCTGAGAATAATGCTGAAGCCGCTCCCGCAGCCGCTACTGCAGAATCCACCCCGGTTGCCGCTCCTGCTGCGCCCACAGCTTCGGAACCCGTAGCTGCCGCTCCTGCTACGCCGAAGGCATCGGCAGTGGATCTCTCTGCCCAGCCCACAGGAAGTGTGAAAGAGGAAGCAAAGAATGTGATCAAAGGTATCTATGGTGACGGTAGCGAACGAAAGAATCGACTTGGTGACCGTTATAAAGAGATACAACGTCGCGTAAACAAGATGAAACGTTCCGGTAAATTCTGATTACCGATCGAGAGATGAATATAAAGGGCGGTTTGAACACAATGTTCGGACCGTCCTCGTTTTGCAGGCAAGGTGCTTTGGTGATATATGTTTAAACATTTTCTATGGACGTAATCAGAACTTTTTTCTGTTTGTGATGTTATAATAGATGAAAAGTAAATCGTTTCATGATGTTAGGTTAGTTTAAAAGTATTATGGAAAACACGAGAACGCGGCTGGTCGAGATGACCGGCCGCGTTCGCGTTTTGAGTTATCCAGGTACCCCCGGATAGCTAAAGAATAGACCATTACCCCGGAGGGGTTGCACCTTGGTAAATCGGGGGTTGGCGAGGCACGAGCCTACCTCCGGATACCCAATGAAGTGTCCTCAACCCCGGAGGGGTTGTACCTTGGTAATTACTCAGGCAGGGAGAACGATATTATGTTACGGCAACCCTTCCAGGTTCTAGTGGTCGGTTAAGAATATTAGAAGTATTATAGGTAACTTTTTGCTTTAATAGTATAGATATTTTGTGCTAATTAAAATATTATACATCCTTTTTCTTGTCAAAAAAGCAACCATTTTTATGACTACAATAACCGTTTTTTCGTTTTCCGACCACTAGAACCTTCCAGGGTTGAGTCAGACGCAGTCGGGGAGCCGGAGGTAATCGCCCGGGGGC
>CAMWUJ010000089.1 GCA_947177405.1 uncultured Porphyromonadaceae bacterium
TATATCCGAGTGTTAATTCTGTTTCCCCATCCTCGAGGTTTATGTCCTTCAATGCTGAGCAACCATCAAAAGCGTAATTTCCGATAGACATAACAGAGGCAGGGATTGAGATTGAATCCAAAGAAGAACAGCCGTAGAAAGCCGAGTTATTGATAGAAGTGACTGGATATGTTTTACCATCCTTTTCTATGGAAGACATTATATTGGCTTTTGTTATTTCCCGGGAGGATACTCCGACAACTATCGCTTTATCTTCTGTTAATTCATAAACTATTCCTTCTATTTCTTCTATTCTTTCTATTGAGGAGGAGAAATAACAAGTTCCTAGACCATTTGGAGAGTTCAATTCTAATTTATGTATCGTTCCATCTAAATATGAAGAGATTGTCACTTTATAGGAGTCCCAATATGAATAAGAGTCATAGTCAACCTTTGTGTCATCTATATAAACATAATTAAAGATTCCTGAGCTGGAAGAAACAGTTATTGGAGATTCGGTTATAAAGTATAAAGGATAACCTTGATAGGTACAAATTGGCTCATATCCATCAATCCTTATTTCAGCGGAGAATCCCGGAAGCGTGAATAAGATGCAGAAAAATGAAAGAAGCCATTGAGAAAAAGGGAGTAAATGCTTCATTAATTTAAAAGTTTAGTTGTAAGTAATAGTGCCTCGGTCATCCCCTCGTTGGCATTAAGTTGTTAATTTTCAAATGAAAAGCGTAGGAATCTGTATCTGTTACCGTCCTACAGTCTGAGGCTTCTCGCATTGCCTAATCTAAGTCGGACGGCAACAACGCAGAAGCCCACGCTGATATATGTAAAGACGGCATACGGCTTAGACTCCTCCCGGAGTCCATGCCGACGCTGATATTTACATACCACGGGCATCTACCGTTGCTCTATCCTTGACTTAGATTTGAAAAGTTTGCGAGAAATTTCAGACTGTCAAGAATCAGCGCGGATAAACGCATTCTATGTATTTATCGGAAGCTCCCGAAGAAGCTTCCATACATCCCACCCGGCATGACCCCGGACCGGGGCTTCTGCGAGGCGGTCTGCGATGGCAAATTTATAATTAAATTTTTAATTGTGCAAAAAATAGGATGCAAAATTATAGCTAATTCAATAGTTTTCGGTTTCGGCCTATTATATCGAAAGATTGCATACTGTAAAATACCATTGAATGGTGTTTCCCTGATGAGAGTAGAGAGGATCAGCTCGAATTGAAAATATAGAGATGGATTATTAAACTATTTTGCATAAAATGGGTCATAGTGATGTCGGTTTCATGACCGGCATCATTTTTTTACCGGAATCTCAATTTTCTACAGGTCTTGGATTCCAAACAGTTCCATTATGAAAAAAACTATATTGACCCTAATCACTTCCTCTTCGATTGCTGCGGGATTATATGCCACAGTCGTTACGGGGACAGTGCTCGATACCGATGGGAATCCATTGCCCGGAGCCACGGTGAAGCTTGTGAATTTACCTGATTCCACAGATAAGAAATTGACTGTTTGCGATGTGGATGGAGTATTTAAATTCTCCGATATTACGGATGGTCGTTACTCTGTGAATATATCCATGATAGGAATGGATACAGCCGAGCGAGTATTTACAATTTCCGATTCCATACCGGAAGCCGATTTGGGAAAGGTTGTTCTCGGTGAGGAGGCAACCATGCTTAAGGAAACGATAGTCACCGGAGTGAAGGCGGCTGTTGTGGCAAAACAGGATACGCTCGAATTTAATGCCGGGTCGTATAAGACACACCCGAATGCCACTGTGGAAGACCTTCTGAAGAAACTTCCCGGAGTGGAGGTGGGTAGCGACGGCACTCTCCAATCCAATGGAAAGACCATCACTAAGGTGCTTGTGAACGGCAAGGAATTCTTTAACGATGATACCAGCATGGCTACCAAGAATTTGCCTTCTGACCTTGTGGATAAAGTCCAAGTCATCGACCGTAAAAGTGATTTCTCGCGACTCACAGGCGTGGATGACGGAGAAGAGGAAACCGTGATTAATCTTACGGTGAAAAAGACAATGGAGAATGGATGGTTGGGAACCATAAGCGGGGGCTACGGCACTGACGGAAGATATGAGGGTAGTTTCAACGTTTCAACATTTACTCCTTCAGGGAATCAGATCTCCTTTGTGGGAGGAGCAAATAATATCAACGACCTCGGTTTTTCGGATTCAGGACGCGGACGATTCATGAATTTCGGCAATTCGGGAGGAATCACAACTTCACAGCGATTTGGAGTGAATTTCAATCTCGGAAAATCAGAGAAATTCCGTGTGGGAGGTAATATCTTTTATTCTCATTCCGATCGTGATGCAGAAACCTTTACAGATAAGCAATATCTTTTTGCCGATTCCACAAGCAATCAGCGCGAGCATAGCGTGTCGCGCGACAAAGGTCATAACCTACGTGCGGACTTAAGAATGGAATGGAAGATAGATGATTATAACACTCTTGATTTCCGTCCACGCTTCTCTTTTAATTCAAGGAATTCCTCGATGTTTGATACGGATACTCTTTTTGCCGGAGACCCTGCTCATTCAAAAGTTAATCTCAATGAGAATACTCGTTATAATCATGGCAACAGCTATAATGTGGGGGGTGACCTGATTTATAATCATAAATTTAAATCTCGTCCCGGCAGGGCATTCAGTGCGCAGGTGAAATATGAATTCTCCGATACCAAGCAGAACACCACTTCCTGGAATGACATAAAATATTATCTTCAGGATGATGAATCGCTTCTTTATCGTTTTTCCGACAATGATCAATGGAATAACAGTGTGATGGGGCGCCTCACATGGACAGAGCCGTTAGGAGATGTGGCGAGAGGAAATTTTCTGCAGTTCTCCTATCGTATGCAGTATCGTTTCAACGATGCCGACAAATATACATATAATCTTCCGGAACCGGAAAATCCGGAGAGCTTCCAGGTGGCTGATCTCGATAAAGTACCTGCTGGGATAGAGCCGGATGCGACACTTTCAAATCGCTTCCGCAACCGCTTCATGAATCAGGAAATAAGGGTTGGATATAAGAAAGTGAATAAGGATTATAATCTTGAGGCCGGCATGGTCGTGGCACCTTCCATGAGCAAGAGCACCGACCTGATTATGGCAGAGCGGAATGTGCCGGCACACTGGGTATGGAATGTGGCTCCATATTTCAATATGCGCTATAAATTTTCCAAAACAAGATCTTTGAGAGTGAATTATCGGGCAAATACGAGCCAGCCGTCGATCAGTCAGCTTCAGCCGGTAGCCGATGTATCCGATCCGTTGAATATCGTGATAGGTAATCCTGATCTGAAACCAACTTTTACGCAGTCCATAGGTTTTCATTACAATAACTATAATTCAGACTTGCAGCAATCGATGGTTGCCATGCTGCGCGGTTCATATGCTACGAATGTTGTTGTGTCGCGCACCACTACTGATTCCGAGACCGGAGTTCGTACCACAGAGTATGCCAATGCCAATGGCAATGTGAATGTGATGGGAATGTTCATGATGAACCAGCCTTTTGCCGACAAGAAGTGGAGGTATTCAGCACGCATGATGGCCAGATATAACAATGTTGCCGGTTTCATTAACGGTGATTTCAATCGGTCCGGTAATCTTGTTCTTTCACCTAATGTCGGAGTTACGTTCAGTTCCGATATTTTTCAGATGACGGTGAATCCGACATATTCATTCAATATGGCCACTAATTCACTTCCACAGCAGCCTAACCGATATACTCATACCTACGGATTCACTACTGACGCATCTCTTTACCTTCCTTTTGGCCTGAATATCTCCACAGATTTGGCTTTCGACAAATCCACAGGATATTCTCGAGGTTTCAACACCACCTCCTGGCTTTGGAACGCGCAGATATCATATAGCGTTCTTAAAGACAAGAGTCTCACTTTCTCTGTGAGAGCATACGACCTTCTTGGAGAGAAGAAAAATATAAGCCGTTCGGTAAGTGCCAATATGATTACCGACAGCCGCTACAATGATCTGACTCGATATGTGATGTTCGGTATAAGCTGGAAATTCAATACAGTAAAAAAGCAAGCTAAAAATGATACTATCGACGGTCCGGGTGATTTTCCCGGACCTCCCCCCGGAGAAGGTCCTCGTGGTGACCGCCCTCCGATGGGTGGCCCCGGTGGTCCCGGTGGAAGGAGACCGTTTTAAACAACTATAATAATTTATTGATGAACCAATAGCCGGGAATTGGCTGTTATAATAACAGCCGATATTCCCGGCTTCTTATATCAATTAAATTTCCACTATATGAAGAAACTTCCATTATTACTCCTTTTATTGCTGACCATAGGCATGGTATCATCTGCCGAATGGCATTTTCCTGAAAAATATACAGGCCCGATCACTCCTACCACCGATACCACGTGGCATAAGGATATTCTTGAAGGATATGAAGCCCGTTATGTTAACCAGGGGGACGCCTTTGATGGTCCCTGCCGATCCACTATAGTTAGGAAGCTCAATCGAAAAGGATCCAAGAAGGCATTCCTTTATGTGCATGGCTTCAATGATTATTTCTTCCAGAAAGAGATGGGGGAGAGGTTTGTGGATTCCGGATATAACTTCTATGCAGTTGATCTTCGACGTTACGGACGCAGCTGGGAACCGTGGCAATATCCCTTCAATATCAGGAAGCAGACAGAATATTTTGATGATATTGATTCTGCTCTCAATCAGATTCGCCTTGACGGAAATACAGATATTACATTAGGCGGACATTCCACCGGAGGATTAACTGTTCTTTATCTCGCAGCAATGCGAGGAAAGAATTGTGGAGTTGACAGGGTGGTTACCGATAGTCCGTTCATAGAATGGAATTTCAATGCGTTCATGCGTAATGTGGCTGCTCCGATGATTGAGTTTCTTAGCAACTTCTCCAAAAATTCCAAGATTAAGCAGGGACATTGCGATGGATATGCATATAGCCTTCTCAAGCAATATCATGGGGAATGGGAATATAACACCGATTGGAAGATGGTCTATTCCCCTCCTGTGACATATAGTTGGGTTGGCGCTATCAATCATGCACAGTCTCAGCTGATGAAGAAGGCACGTAAGATTACTGTTCCTGTTCTTGTGATGCATAGCAGCCGGAAGATTGACGGATGCAACTGGACACCGGAATTTCAGACCGGAGATGCAGTGCTCGATCCCGCGATGCTTCAGAAGCGAGGAATGAAGATGGGGCAACCTGACCGACGATGGGTCTGCACAATCGACAGCGGACTCCACGATCTTATACTGAGTCGGAAAGAGGTTCGCGATGCTGCCTACGACACAATCTTCAGATTTATCAGGACATTTGATAAATAGGAAGAATTAAGAGTGTGTTTACTTTTAAAACGAATTAACAAATGTAATTATAAAAACATTCTTGATTTCATCACAAAAAATCTTTTGGGTGCTTATCCAAAGTTTCATCAGTCGCATAGCCCGCTATGCTCCATCTTCAACTTTGAATAATCCCTCCAAAATCTCCTTTTGTGCTAAAATCATTTAAAAGTAAACACACTCTAAAACCTCCCACAAATATTCATTGCCGATGAATCTCTTATGGACTTATCGGCAATGGTATTATTTTTTATTAGTTTCATTGACCTCGCATATATGCATCACATCTTTTTCAAAATTATTACGGTCGATAGCCCGGTTTCTGACTTGAGTCCTATGGTTAAAAATGGTCTGTGGAGAGAGGAAAAGGAGTGTAGCGATCTTATGGCTCTCTGAAATCCCCATCCTTACAAGAGCATATATCCTAAGATCAGTGCTTAACAATTCCCCCTTTTTGGGAAGGATGGGTTTATCTGGCTGCATGAGCGAATTAAATTGCTCTATATAATCGGGATATAGCCGCAAAAAAGCGGTATCAAAATTGTGGAACATTTCTCGGGTTTCAATTTCTGATGGTCTTACATAGCGGTCGGATACGGAATTAAGATCGCTTAAATTCTTCACTTTTAGCTTTAGAACCATAGGGAATCGGTTAAGCTTTTCAATATATGCTGCGCACAAGTCCATAAACAAGCTGACATATTGTTCTCTCGATTTGTTTGTTTCGAGAAGCCTAGTATTAAGAAGTTGAGAATGTCTGTTCATTTCGGCTAATGCATCTTTTGATCTCGCGACGGCTTGGCGCTGCCTAAAGATATAAATGCACACTGATCCGAGAAGCAGCAAAAGAATACCTATTGTGAGGATATATACCTTTAACCGTCGGTTCTGGTGTTCTATTGTATCTTGATACAGATTGGAAATGTTAGGTATTTTCTCTGCGATTTCCAACATTCTCAACCGATTGTTATAAAAAATGGCATCTTCAAGAGCTAATTTGAGATAAGTATTTGCTCTTTCCACATCACCTTCTTCTTTATTAAGGAAGAGAGCGAGTTCTTGCAGAGCAAGATTCTCTTTTAATGGTATAGTCTGATCGGAAATAGCTGCGTTTATTAGCCATTTCTTATATTTATCTTTATTTCCCATTTCATTGTATGTCATAGCCAAGGCGTAAGCTGCCTGCGCATAAAGTCGTTCAGTTATGGGTGTTTTATTTAAAGCTCGGAGGTAATATTTCTCTGCTTCCGGATAGTTATGCGATCTTAGTGCTTTCTCCGCAAGACGATAATAGAACTGTGGAGAAGAAGCCTGAGTTACTTCTATTAAAGAGTCCAAGTATATGACGCTCTTTTCGGTAAGTTCGGGCGCAATAGTATTTTTATCAGAGTAGGCAGCCCAAACTCCATAGGTCCATTCACACGCAGAAAAATATTCTTCCTTAAGTTTTTCTGATAACAACTTTGAATTTATACTTTTTAAAATATTTACGGCATGGCTGAAATGTCCCGATGTTGCAAGGGATAGTGCTTTATGTATTTCTATTTTCTTCTTGGCATCGTAAGTATCGGATGGGGTGAGTAAGGCTTCGCTCCGGTTTACATAAGCCATGGCGGAGTCAAAACTGAATGTGAGATATTCACGGAAAAGCGTCTCATAAATTTGAAGCTGCCTTTCCTTATTATTATTGTCTTTCAAAAGATGGCGTAAGCTGTCAAGCTTTTCTTCTTTGAGTTTTATGTAGTGTTCCCGATTGGAAATCGTTTTATCAAGGTGTTCAAGATTAATGTCCTTTGCGTTAATTTCAAAGGAAACAAGAGCAAAGAAAAAAAATACGAGATAAGGAAGGTTTTTTATTCTCATGCAGATTGAAAAATTTAATTCAAATAGGCCGTGTAAGATTTTCAAACACAAAAATAAGAATAATTTCTTGTTGTTGCAACACTACTTCATATATCTTATAAATTTTTTCAACTTAATAATTATCAGTATAATACTTTTTTAACAAATTACTTACTTACTACCTGAAGGCTACTTTATATTGACACGGAGAAATTACCATTATAAATTTGCGAAAAAATAACCCATAAATCGTCCATGAATTTATGAAATGTAATCAAAAAATTCTTACAGCAACTATTGTAGCGATCGTTGCTTTTCCTTCAATCCTTTCGGCTAAGGAGCTTTCAGACACTGTTTCGAATGGAGATCAAGGAGAAGAACGCAATGTAATGCTTAATGCTTCGGATGCAACAAAACCGAGAGAGATACAGATTGGTCTGCCAAGCGAAGATGTAAATGTATATGAGAATGGGCTTCCGGCTGTTTACTCATCCGCAATCCACCAGCTTGCCCGTCATTGGAGAAGCGATGCAAGCCTTGGCAATGTAGGGTTGATGAATCCAATGGAATCTGCAATTAAGACCGGCAATATTGCTTATTCTGTCGATTCATATTCTAATTTCGGACAAAAAGATTTTAAGGCCATCATTAATTATAGGACAAATACCTTTGGATGGCAGAACTTTGATTTCAACGTGTCGGGAAGTATAGCAGATAAGTGGCTATATACAGCAAGCATATACCAAAATTTTGATCCGGGATACTTTAAAATCCGTTTTACCGATTTCTCCGACCGTACGCAAATCTATCATGCGGGAGTTACACGCCTGTTGAATCGCGGGAGAATATGTCTCCTTTATAAGTTTTCTAAGAGCAACGCACTTGGCTCTATGATTAATAATGCTCCTTTCATTTATGTTGGCGACGGGAGTGTTTTGGAGATACCCGGTTTTGCGCTCGGCACGACTTCTTATGCTCCTATTGGTGGAGAATTCGAATACATGGATGTCCTTGACGGCAAGATGAAAAAAGGAAGATGGGGGGATTTCACAGATAATTATGCTCATGATATAACGGCACATTTTGATTATGCTTTCGATAATGACTATAAATTGGATATAAATGCCAAGTATATGATTGCTCCAAAAGCCGACTATTGTGATTTCGGAGGAAGCTCTATTTATGAAACATCAGCATCCGACAATTTATATAAGGAAGGGGAAAGCACGCCTTATGTTGGTCTTGCTGAAGGCAGAAGAACATGGCTTCACTCCGGGAAGGTATGCAATGCTTTGCTCACGTCTGAATTGAGCAAGAGTTTTGGACTACATAAGCTTCGCCTCGGATTGAACGAATGGTATTACCATCTCGACTACAATTCCTCCTCCTTTCAATGGACCGGCACTGTCTCAGCATATCCTGATATACTTGTGAAGCATCTTCCCGACGGTTCGACTCAACAGTTTTACGGTTTTAATGAGCTGTCGCCTGAATATACGAAGGGATATGAGAATAAACTCGCACTCTATCTAACAGATAACTGGCAGGTAACCCCTAAGTTTAATCTTTATTTCGGTGGGCGACTGGAATATTACCGCATGTGCGCAGACCAGATTCCATACGGGCGTTATTCCGGTTTCCACATCGGCGATACACATACCTATACTAATGCAGACGGGACTGAAAATACCGTTGTAATTGCTCCTCACAAAGTCTTAAAGAATAAGCTTAATTATGCAGCAACAGTACAGGGAATTTATAATTTTAACCGTCATTTTGGAGTAACAGCGGATGCCACTGTGGCAACTCGATACCCCCGCATAAATGAATATGCCGGAACAGGTCCGACAGAAGAGCAATACAAGAGGGTAACGATACCTCTGATACGCGGAGGTATCACCTATAAAAATAATTGGATGGATCTGACTTCAATGGTGACATATATCGCAAAATCAAATAATATTGACCAGCAAAATGTTACAAAACCGGGAACAACGCAGTCGAAAACCACCTTACTGATTTATAGCATCAAGACGTTAGGCTGGACCACATCGGCTGAAATCCATCCCTTCAAAGGGTTTAACCTTCATGCCCTTCTTACACTTCAGAAACCGACATACAATAATTATTATATCAAGTCTCCTTTTGAGGGAGTGCCGGATTTGAATGCTAACGGAAATATAGTTAAGGAGATACCACAGGTGTTGGTGGAATTAGATCCAAGTTATCAGCTTAACGAAAAGCTCCGGTTCTGGTTGTCTTTCCGCTATTTCGGCAAGACATACGCCAATTTGACGAATGCATTATTCTTTAACGGTCGTTGGGAGACTTTCGGGGGTATAAACTGGAATGTAAACCGTAATCTGGAGTTAGGTTGCACTGTGGTGAATTTCCTGAATCAGAAAGGCGCAAGCGGAACGATTAATGGTGCAGAGCTTTTAAGTAAGGAAGAGAGCGGGAAATATAAGAACTATTATATGAGCGGCAGCTATCTTCGTCCCTTTACAGTTGAATTCAGCGTTACTATTAAATTTTAAAATAGCTTAAAACCAAATAACATGAAGAATATTTTAGCAGCAGTCCTCACTATTGCGGTGACGGTGTCAGCAATGGCTGAAAGTGTAGAAAGGAAGATTATTCGTATCGCTACGGATAATACAGACCTTGTTTTTGAAGTCGGTCCTAATAAACGGCTTTATCAAACCTACTTAGGAAAAAAACTTAATAACCCCGAAGATTTTAAAAATCTTTCTTGGAACCAGTATGCAGGTTCCGACGGTTCGGTCTCTACGAGAGGGTGGGAGGCATATTCCACCTCCGGTAATGAGGATTTTTTTGAACCGGCCTTAGGTATAACTCATTCTGACGGAAATATGACAACGTATCTTTATTATGTTGATTCAAGTGAGGAGAATGTGCCAGGCGGCACTCATACTCGCATCCGTCTCCGGGATGACAAATACCCGGTTAACGTGACGCTGAACTATGTGGCCTATACTAAGGAGAATGTTATCAAGACATGGAGCGAGATTTCTCATCAAGTGAAGAAACCTATCACTATGTCGCAATATGCTTCAGCCATGCTTTATTTCAATGAACCTTCCTATTGGCTCACTGAATTCAGCAGCGACTGGGCGAAAGAGGCTCAGATGAATGTGCAGGAACTGAAATTCGGTAAAAAAGTCATCGATACAAAATTGGGAAGCCGTGCAGCCATGCTGACTCATCCCTTCTTTGAGATTGGCCTTAACGGGCCTGCAAAGGAACACAGTGGAGAAGTCCTTATGGGAACGCTTGGCTGGACAGGTAATTTCCGTTTTACCTTTGAAGTGGATAATGTCGGGAATCTGAGGGTAATCCCCGGTATCAATCCTTACGCATCAAATTATGAGCTAAAAGCCAATGATGTTTTCACCACTCCGGAGTTTATATTCACCTTAAGCTATGATGGGACAAACCAAGGAAGCCGTAACCTTCATGATTGGGCTCGGCGCTACCAGCTGAAGGATGGAATGAAAGGACGATTGACCTTATTGAACAACTGGGAAAACACAGCCTTTGATTTTGATCAGGAAGTACTGGCAGAATTGATGAAGGAGGCGAAGCATCTTGGAGTTGATATGTTCCTTCTTGACGATGGTTGGTTCGGAAATAAATATCCGAGAAAGGACGACCACGCCGGCCTCGGCGACTGGGAGGTGACCCATGATAAATTGCCTGGCGGCATACCTGCTTTGGTTGATGCTGCAAAAGAGGCAGATGTGAAATTCGGAATCTGGATTGAACCTGAGATGGTTAATCCGAAGAGCGAACTTTATGAGAAACATCCCGAATGGGTAATAGAGCAGCCTAACCGCGATACTTATTATTACCGTAACCAGCTTGTTCTTGATATGAGCAACCCAAAGGTTCAGGATCATGTTTTCGGGGTTGTTGATGATATTTTGAAAGAGAATCCCGATGTGGCTTACTTCAAATGGGATTGTAATAGCCCAATTACCAATATCTACTCTCCGTACGCAAAGGATAAGCAGGGACAGCTGTATGTGGATCATGTGAAAGGTATATATAATGTACTAAAGCGTATCAAGGAAAAATATCCCGATGTCCCTATGATGCTTTGCTCCGGAGGCGGCGCAAGATGCGACTATGAGGCATTAAAGTATTTTACAGAATTTTGGTGTTCTGACAACACTGACCCGATTGAGCGCATCTTTATACAATGGGGCTTCTCTCAATTCTTCCCGGCAAAGGCTATGGCAGCGCATGTTACAAGCTGGAATAAGAATACCACATTGAAATTTCGTACCGATGTTGCGGCTATGTGCAAGTTAGGTTTTGACATAGGTTTGCAGGAGCTTTCTGCAGAGGAGCTGGAGTTTGCACAGCAGGCAGTAGCCAATTGGAAGCGTCTTGAGCCGGCTATAATGGATGGGGATCAATACCGTCTTGTTTCTCCATACGATGGAAATCATGCTGCCGTGGAATATTTGGACAAATCAAAAACGATGGGAGTCCTTTTTGCCTACGACATTGCTCCTCGTTTCCGCGAGAAGCTGTCAAGAGTTAAGCTTCAGGGATTAGATGGAAAGCAAAAATATCTGGTAAAGGAGATTAATCTTATGCCGGGTGATGCCTCGACATTCCCTCAGAATGGGAAGGTATTCACTGGTGACTATCTGATGAAAGTCGGTTTGGATGTCTTCGGATATGAGCATAACGTCTCCAGGGTGATAGAAATAATCGCACAATGAATAGTTGGTTTAATAGTTAATATTCTGTAAATGTCCGTATTCCTTATTCCTATGTGGTCTAAAGAGTGTTAGTATGATAAAGGAAGGTTACATCAAGGTTTAAATGAAGGAATTAAGGAATACGGACATTTATTAACATGAAAGTATGAAAGATAGAATTTTAAAGGAATTTAAGTCAAGGTTCGTAACAGAGCCTCAGCTCTATGCCTCTGCAGGAAGAATAAACTTGATAGGGGAGCATACGGACTATAACGGAGGCTTCGTTTTTCCCGGGGCGATAGACAAAGTGATAATGGCTGCCATAGCTCCTAATGAAACGGAGAAAGTCAAAGTCTATTCAATAGATATGGATGAGGAGGTAGAGTTCGGGCTTAACGAGGAAGATGCCCCTACATCATCGTGGGCACGTTATATCTTCGGTGTGTGCCGTGAAATCTTGAAAAGAGGAGGAGCTGTCAAAGGATTTGATGCGGTTTTTGCGGGCAATATCCCCTTGGGCGCGGGGTTGAGTTCATCAGCTGCGCTTGAAAGCTGTTTTGCTTTCGCCCTTAATGATCTCTTCAACGACAACACAATAGATAAATTCGAGCTTGCAAAAATAGGACAGGCTACCGAACATAATTATTGCGGAGTGAACTGCGGGATAATGGATCAGTTTGCATCCGTGATGGGTCAGAAAGGAAAACTTATCCGGCTTGATTGCCGCACCATGGAGTTTGAATATTTTCCGTTTGCTCCAATTGACTATGAGTTGATTTTAGTTGACTCAAAGGTTAAGCATGAACTGGCCGACTCACCATATAATAAGCGTAGAGCCTCTTGTGAACGAGTGGCAAAACGTCTTGGACTTGAGACTTTAAGAGATGCCACTATACCAATGTTGAAGGCTATCCGTCCAGATATAACGGCCGAGGATTATTTCAGGGCTAAATTCGTTATCGAAGAGAAGGAAAGAGTATTGGCAGTATGTGATGCTCTTTATAACGGAGATTATGAAAAAGTGGGAGAAGAGATGTATGCCACTCATTCGGGGCTTTCGGAGGATTACGAGGTTAGCTGTGAGGAGCTTGATTTTTTAACTCAACTTGCACGTGAATGTGGTGTAACCGGGTCGCGCATTATGGGCGGAGGTTTCGGAGGATGCACAATCAATCTTATCAAGACAGACAAGAAAGATTTTTTTATCGAACGTGTGACACAGGAGTTCAAAGAAAAATATGGTCATGAACCAGGGATTTATCCCGTGGTTATAAGTGATGGAGCCAGAAAGATAATATAATAACAAGGCTTTTAAATTGGTAGTCAGACAAAAACAGAGAGGTGGCGGGCATGCCCGC
>CAMWUJ010000090.1 GCA_947177405.1 uncultured Porphyromonadaceae bacterium
CCATCCTCCAATTTATGTGTATATTTAGAATAATATTAAAAATATTCTAATATTTTTACCGTTATTAAGGAATTTATGTTATATTTGCATTTATAATACCCACTATTTAAATCTTACGTTTATGCATTTTAAACTACCCAAGCATCTCACCACCTCTCTGGTGGTGACTGCCGTTGCCATTCCCGGTCTGATCACCGCGGGGTTGGCCACAAAGCAGAAAACGACGCGTGAGGACATCAAAACCTATCGCGCTTCGCATCCCCTTAAACAGAAAAACAAAAAGAAAACTCCCGCGGCCAAGGTGAAAGCCGGGGACAAACAGCTATTTGGATTCCACTGCTATGCTTACGACGGGGATCTCTACGAGTGGACCGGTGCAGTGAAAATCCTAAGCGGTGCCACCTGCCCCGAACCGATGTTCCAAATAGATGGCGATCCTATATCGCAAGCCGTTTATATGAATGGTAAAGCACTCGTGGTGCTTCACAACGGTGAATATCTGGATATGCCTATCACATATCAGGTGTATGACACTAACACATGGGAAATAGAGGCCAATGTGCAATATGTGCCAGGAACAGCCAATGTTCTTCCGGCCAACCTCGCCTATGACCACACTACAGGGAAAGTATATGGCCAATTCTATGCCGACCCCGACAATTACTCTTCCGGTGATGATGCCCAATTCGGATACGTGAATTTCGAAGATGTGGGCAATCCTGTCATAATAGTCGGGGAATTGCCTACCCGCATGCGAGCCATGACATTTGACAGTAATGGTAACCTTTATAGTATTGACTACGAAGGTGATCTTTACAAAATAAACAAATACACAGGAGATGCTGTCGCTACCGATATCCATGTGGATCTCCCCACTCAGGACGAGGGGAATCCGGCCGAGGGTTTCTATTCAATCGGTCATGACTCGATGTGTTGCGACTGGGAGTCGGGTGATTTCTTTATCTCTTATAGTGATGATATATGGAACACCTATATCGCACGATTCAATTCTAACACCGGAGAAGCCGAAATGGTAGCCGATTACAGCTATTCCGACTATGGATCCTGGGACACTAACGTAATAACCGGTCTTTATTTCATCCAGAATGCCGGACCTGTCGAGACCACCGTCCCCGCAGCACCTTCCGACCTGACGGTGACCGCCGTCGGCACAGAGCTCAAGGCTGAGGTAACCTTTACCATGCCAAGCGTGGATACCGAGGGGAACGACCTTGACAAGGATATGACATGGACTATCTCTGACGGAAAAAACACACTCGCTACAGGTGAGGCTCATTCCGGCGAGAAAGTATCGCAGACTGTGGAAGTGGCACAATCAGGTCGTTCTTCCATTGTTGTAACTGTTGCACTGGGTGAGGCTGTATCCAATCCCGCCGAGGGAGCCACTTTCTTCGGTTGTGACACTCCCAAAGTTTTCGGTATTCCCACCGCGCGGGCAGCCGGTGCTGATGTGACCATCACATGGACCGCTGCGGAGGCAATCAACAATGGTAACCTCGACCCCGTGACCTACACCATCACTCGTCTCCCCGACAATGTGAAGGTGGCTGAAGGTGTGGCTGAAACCACATATAAGGATCACATAGAATCCGACATCAAGACTCAGTATTCTTATATCATCACTCCATTCGCAGGAACTTTAGAAGGCGAGGGTGCCACTTCACGTACAGTAAGTGTTGGCAAATATCTGCCGCTCCCTTATTCTGATGATTTCTCTGATGAGAAACGCTTCCTTGAATATCCCGTAATTGATGCCAACAACGATGATAATCTATGGGAATATTCCACAAAATATGGCGGCCTGGCTATGTATCCGGCCAACGACAACACCGCGGATGATTATCTACTTATCGGACCATTCAAAATGGAGAAAGGAAGCACTTATACCTTCCACACCACTGCTGATGGCCACAACTTCAAGGAGAAGATCGCTGTTTATGTAGGCACTGATGCTGATGATGTGAAGACATTCTCCACAGAATTACTTCCTCCCACCGAACTCGACCCGATGAAGGGGAAGAAAATATTTGACCTCGCATTTGAACCTTCAGAATCCGGCGACTATTACTTTGGCATCAAGGCATGCACAGAGGGAGCTTCCCAATTTATCTACGTATATGATGTGGCAGTGAATGAAATCGGTGGCAACTGTCCCGACATGCCTTCTGATTTCGATCTTATCCCCGAGGCAGAATCGGCTACAATCAAGTTCCGTCTTCCTGTGAAAACCCTCGACGGCAATGACCTTACTTCACTCAAGGAGGCCCGCATCTACCGCGACAACGCTCTTATCGCCACTCTCACCGATGGTGTGGCTCCGGGCGCAGCAGTCTCCTTCTCCGATACCGACGAGGTTAAGAATGGCTATCATGCTTATTCCGTGGCAGCAGTGAGCGAAGATGGCGAAGGTAAGGTTGTTGGTGGGCAATTATGGCGTGGTCTCGACTTCCCCGGCCGTCCCACCGCACTCCGCATATGGGAAGACCTTGAAACCCCGGGGCTGATGCATATCACATTCAATCATCCTGAACGAGGATACTACGGAGGTTATATCAATCCGGAGGAGGTGAGCTATACTCTTGACTATCTCGTGATGGGCAGCGCTTCCGGAAATGTGGAACTTGGTCACGGCACAGAACATACCTTCCAGATCCCGGGAAAGATCAACGCTCAGGACCTCTTCGCCGGTTCCGTATATGGTCGAAACTCTGCCGGAGCAGTGGTACAAAGCAGTAACTGGACCACATTCGTAGCTTTCTTCGGACCCTCACTTTCTCTTCCCATTCAGGAATCATGGGCAGGAATGGGACAAAAGAGCGGTATCTGGGGAGGTCAGGACGTGGATGAGAAACAGGAGGTAGGAAACACCTACTGGGACATCCGAGACGGATCATATGGCGTGACTCCCTACGATGGTGACGGCGGCCTGCTCACCCTATCTTCTATCGTGGACAATGGAGCAAAACGAATCCTTACTCCCCGATTCTCTCTTGAAGGAACTTCGAATCCGACTCTGGTGTTCTATTACCAATACAATGACGTAGCCAAGGAATTCAATATTGAAGCTCTTGTTGACGATCAGCCGATAAAAGCATTCAAATCAATCGAACTTTCCGAAGACGGGCTTGACAAGTGGATCCGTATGGAAATTCCTTTGAGCGAATTCATCGGCAGCAAGTATATCCAGCTCGGATTCACAGGCCGTGGAGATATAGGAGAGGATTTCATCTGCATCGACAATGTGACAATCTCCGATCTCAAAGGTGATAACCTCTCACTAACCGATTTCAAAGCACCTGTCAAGACAAATGTTAATGAAGAAGTGACCCTCTCGGCCACTGTGCGCAATAATGGTTCAAATATCGCCAAAGGATCTGATTATCAGGTGAACTTCTATAAGAATAACGAGCTTCTTGAATCTATCGGGGGGAAAGACATCAATCCTGATGAGACTACGGAGTTCAAGGTTTCCGACATTCCGGCAGTTACCGATCCCGCTGAAATTGCTTACAGTGTGGAAGTGGCATACGGATCAGATGCCGACCTGAGCGACAACGCCTCCAAACCCGTTGTCACCCGCGTGATCGTGCCCGACTATCCTGTAGTGACCGATCTGGAAGGAGAAAGTAAGAATGAGCATGTGGTTCTCACTTGGTCTGACCCCGATATGTCTCAGGTTCCCGGTGTTAGCGTGACTGAAACATTCGAGACCTATGATCCCTTCATCATAAGCAATATCGGTAAGTGGGGTCTTCATGACGGTGACGGTCTCCGCACCATCCGTATGGCTACTTCACAAGGGGTGCTTGACTATCCCAATATCGGAAGTCAGATGGCATGGCAGGTGTTCGATCCTGCGGCGGCTAATGTGCTCCACTCCGCCTGGTATGCACGTTCAGGCTCACAGATGCTTGTAAGCTTCCAGGCCACAACAGGCGAAAGCAACGATGTGGCTTGCGACGACTGGCTGATTTCTCCCGAGCTTAACGGATCAGAGCAGGTGATCAGCTTCTACGCACGCACCGGTATGAAGTCGTATTCACCTGAAATATTCGACTTCATGATTTCTGATGCATCTGATGCAGTGGAAGATTTCAAACCTCTTGCCGAGAATGTGGAGATTGCTTATGCCGAAGACTGGACAGAATACACATATCGAATCCCTGCCGGCACACGCTATTTCGCAATCGTTCATAAATCAGTTGACAAGCTCGCAATGCTTGTGGACGATATAACTTATATACCGGCCGGCAGCGCGCCCGTGAAGCTTGACCTCCTCGGATTTAATGTATATCGCGACGGCAAGCGCATCAACGAAGATGTGATCGGTGACAACAGATACGAAGATACTGATGTTCAGCTTGGCAATGAGTTCACTTATCATGTGAGCGCAGTTTGGGATAAGGGTGAATCCCGTCTCTCTGAGCCTGTGGTAGTGAAAGTGACTTCCGGCATCAATGGTGTGGAGGCTTATACCCTCAAGATTTCCGGTCATAACGGTATGATTCGCATCGCAGGTGGAAATGGCGACATCACCAACATTTACGACACTGCCGGCCATTGCGTCGCAACTGTCCGCACAGAAGGCGTGACACTCATTCCCGTGGCTCACCCCGGTGTTTATATCGTCCGTGTTGGCAATACTGCTGCAAAGGTAGTGGTATATTGATGAATAGCATCAAACCCCGAATAACAGCACTACTATGAACCTTAATTTTTCAAATATCTATAAAGCAGCGGCCATCCCGGCCGTTGCTTTATTTGCTATTAACTCTGCGGCGATGCCGGCGATGCCGGATAAGACTTTCATTTCCGACGGACTGGGAGGGATGAAAGAGGTTGTGGTCGTGGGCGACGAATTCAACCATGTCATTCTTTCCTCCGATATGAAAACATGCTACCAAAGGGATGCCGGAGGTATCTTGAAAGAAGCCGGGGAGTTTCAACAGGAAGCTTTCAATAATCGCCGGAAAGCAAAATCCCGGGTGACCCGGATCAAAGGAGCTCCCGCTTTCCCCACCTTCGGAAAGCAACGAGCATTGGCTGTGCTCGTGGAGTTTCCCAAAACCGATCTCCATCCGGAAGGAAGAATGTTCTCATCGGAGGATCCGGTAGCATTATTCCGCAACCTCCTCAACGCCGACGGATATTCTCACGACGGCGCCTCGGGAAGTGTGCGTGAATACTTCCTCGACAGTTCGAATTCAGCTTTCGACCTCACATTCGATGTTTTCGGCCCCGTTATGCTCAAGCACGACCTCACCTATTATCTTGACAATAAAGGTGATGAAGAAATTTCCACCTGGGAGATGGTGGTGGAAGCCTGCGAGGCAATCGACGGTGACGTGGATTTTTCTGAATACGACCGCGACCATGACGGCATAATCGATAATGTGTATATTTTCTATGCCGGGCCGGGAGCCGCCACCGGAGGCGACCCGTCCGACTGTATTTGGCAGCACGCCTCTGATGTGGAGCTCCTCTCCGGGAAGCAGTATCTCTTCGACGGACTGCGACTCAATCATTATGCATGCTCCAATGAATACAGGGACGTAAGGGATGCCGCAACCGGAGTGACAACTCGTCTCACGGAAGGAATCGGCACGGTGTGTCATGAGTTCAGCCATGTGTTGGGGTTGCCAGATCTTTATGACGTCTATTATTATGGCAATCCTTCTCCCGGGCTATGGGACGTGATGGATACAGGGTGTCACCTCAATCAATCGAGAACGCCCGCAGCATACAGTGCCCTTGACCGCATGCTGCTCGGATGGCTCGAACCTGAAACAATCGGTAATGCTCCACTCACTTTATCTCTTCCTGCCATATCAGCCAATAAAGCTTATATGATTCCCACAAACGATGAACATGAGTTCTTCCTTCTCGAAAACCGACAGAACGCAGGATGGGATGCCGTCCTTCCCGGCCATGGCATGATTGTGTGGCGGATAAACTATCAGCAGGATTATTGGGATAAGAACCAGGTGAATACAGGAAGAGGTGCCTCTCACGCCATTGTGATTCCGGCAGATGGGAGGAATGGGGAACCAACTTATGACGGTGATCCCTTCCCCGGAAGCGGAAACGTGCGCGACCTTTCTGACAATGGGTATCCCAATATGCTTACCTCAAAAGGAAATCCCGTTAATGCTCCATTGTCGTCGATCACAGAGGCCGGCGGCGTGATTACTTTTGATATCTGCAAGGCGATAACAAGTATTGATAAGGTGACAGGTCTCACGGTGTCCGACCTCACTCCATGGTCGTTCCATGCGCAATGGAATCCTCTTCCGCTCTCTCCCGGTTACGAAGTAACCGTTACCGATAAAAACGGCAATCCTGTAGGAATATACGATGGTTTGTCAGTGGCAATGACATCCCTGACTGTAGAAAACCTTCAGGCCGATACCGAATATACCATTTCGGTGAAAGGAGTAGCCGGCAAGATAAGCGGCGAACCATCCGACCCTGTGAATGTCACTACTCCCGTGATGTCGTTCATATTCACTTCTCCCGAGTCTCTCAATGTGGATTATATAGATGACACCTCATGCCGCATATCATGGACTCCTCTTCAGGAGGCCACCGGTTACTCATGGACTCTCTATACCTCCACATCGGGTGAAGACCGTTTCGCATCTACCGATTTCAAGGGTGGGATCGATGATATGCCGGCAGGCTGGCAGACAAATGCTCTTTCCACTATCTCGATAAACGGTTTTTACGGATCGGAAGCTCCGGCGCTATCGTTGACCACCGATTTCGGACGTCTGCAATCTCCTGCTCTCGACAGACCGATAAAGGCCATAGAATTCTGGTATAGGGAAAGAAACGCTTCCGGGAAAAGCTCAATTGGAGTGGAGATTCTCACCGACGGAGTGTGGAAAGAGGCCGACAGAGTGCAACTCCCGGCCGATGCCCGTGAAGGAATAATCTATCACCTTGAAACTCCTTTGACAGATGAAGATGCCAGGGCGTTCCGTCTTATCTATCATCGTGTGGACAAAGGTTCGTTAGCAGTGGATGATGTGAAAATCACCTGTGAGGGAGAGCTGATTCTGATGCCCATCGAAGGATTTAAGGATATTCACACCGGTTCGGATCTCCCTTCTGTGGAGATAGAGGGACTCACTCCGGCTACAGACTATATATTTCGTATTCGAGGAGTGAATGTGACGGGGGAGCTTTCTTTTCTCTCGCATCCATTGGAATTAACTACCAAAGAGGAAAGCGGTGTCCCGGAAATCCTTAATCAGGAGATAGAAAATTCTCTTCTCTTCGACCTTCAAGGATACCCGGTGGATCCCCGAAAAGCCGGTAAAGGAGTCTATATATTGAAGACCTCCTACGGTGTCAAGAAAATAATCCTCTAACCAACCATTCATTTTTTAATATTATGAGACAATTATTATTACCATTGTTCGCCACAGCACTGGGTGCAACAGTTTTCAGCGCAACAGCCAAATCCGACGGTCCGTTGAAATTAGGCGAACGCAATCCTCTGAAACCTCCTTTTGTAGAGGTGTTCGATGATTATCCGCAGGGTGCCGAACACGACACCTTTGACCGATATTTTCAGTTTATAAATTCCGATGGCGATCTTAATCCCAGTGGTTCTCCAAGATCTTGGGGACTCTATAACTACAATGGCGAGAAAGACGGCCGTCAATATAGCAAATCGGCTTATCTTCAATATCCTCTCAATGTTTCGAAGTGTGACGACTGGCTGATACCCCGTGCTATCAAACTTGAAGCCGGAAAGTATTACCTCGTGAAGATGGATGCTTCTCTATTTCTTGAAGGCACAGTCCATTCCTTCGAAGTAAAGATGGGAGAATACAATGATGCCGAGGGTATGACTTTCCCTGTGATTCCGGAGACCGAGATCACCTCCATACGTCCCAAGGTGGTGCAAGGATGGTTTGTGCCCGAATACGATGGTCTATATTATATGGGGATCCACGGCACATCGTTAAGGTCGCTCTCGCAAGGCGGTTATCTCTTCGTGGATAATATCGGAATCGAGGCGGCACGTTCCGGAAAGGAACCCGGCATGATTTCCGACCTTGGGTTCCTATCCGATGCCGATGGAAAAGCGGCTACTAAGATAACATTCAAGGCTCCCGACAAATGTGTGAACGGAGAACCACTGCAAGGAGACCTGACCATAACCATACTTCGCAACTCTTCAAAGGTCAAGACTATTACAGCAGCTCCGGGAGAGGAGGTAGAGTTTATCGATGAGCCCGGCACTGCAGGGTATTACGACTACTCCATCACTGTCTCCAATCCCGACGGTGAGGGAGCATCGGTGGTTGAGAACCGATTTGTGGGAATGACCAATCCCCTCCCGCCGGTGATGGGACAGATTTCAGAACCACAGTTGGGATATGTCAACTTCAGTTGGGAAGCTCCGGCCACCGACCTGTTCGGAACGCCCATCAATCCTGAAAAGATTGCCTATAATATTTATGAGGTGACAAATGACGGTCTGCAGATACGCAAAAGCAAATATCAAGGGAATGAGATCACTATGAATATGGATGTTCCCGAGGGAGAGCAGATGAATGTGGAATTTGCCGTTGCGGCTGTGATCAATGGTTTGGAGTCTGCCCCGGTTGGAACAGATTTCCTTTTCGTAGGTACTCCATATTCCATACCGTTCGAACATCACTTCACCGGTGCGCCTGATGAACCCTGCATTGGTGCAAAAGCAGATCCCGACGTGAGATGGAGATTCCTCGACGACTATTCCGAGCCCAAAGCGCAGGATGGCGATGGTGGATATATCTGCATGGTTGGCACCGAGCCGGGCCAAACAGGCGAACTGACCACAGGCAAGATATCTCTTACCTCAGCCACTGATCCCTACGTAAGCTTCTATACGTATGTATATGAGGAGGATGAGAATGAGCTGTCGGTAAAGGTGGTGGATTGCGCCACTAATGAAACTACAGAAGTGGCCAACTATACACTATACGAGCTCGGCACAACCGGGTGGACCCGTATCTTCCTGCCTATAAAGGAATTCGCAGGTAAGACCGTGCGCGTCGCGCTTGGAATCAAGGTTGTTTCTCATGGATATATTCCATTGGATAATATGGCTGTCGGACAGCTACCCAAGGTGGATCTTGCTGTAGATAATGTATTCTACACTCTTCATGCAGATGCCAATGATCCCTATGAGGTTATGGCCGATATCGCCAATATCGGAGCAACGGATGTGGAAAGTTTCAGTGTCAATCTCATTTGTGACGGCAAGGTTGTGGATACAGTGACCGAAGGTCCCCTCAAAGCTTTCGATACCACTTCCGTGATACTGAACGGTCAATTCAATGCCATGAGTCCGGAAATGCCGGTATTCAATGTGGAGGTTGTGGCTGCAGGTGATGAAAATGAATCCAACAATCTCTCGCAGACATTCAATATCACTTTCCTCGCTCCCAATTTCCCGGTGGTGCCTATGCTTAAGGGTGAAGAGGAAAACAATACCCTCACTCTTTCCTGGTCAGCACCGGATCTCTCGAAAGCCGCTCCCGAGGAGACAAAAGAGGACTTTGAGAGCTACGCACCATTCTCCACATCAATCAATGGATTCACCATGATTGATGCCGACAAGGGATACATAGCCGGATTCTCCGGAGTGGAGATCCCTGTGGCAGGCACTCAGCAGGCCTACTGGACAATGCGTTCGGACGGTGATCTCCCATTCATCTCCACTCTTGGCAATTCAAGCCTCTTCACAATGGCTACGGTCAACGAAAGCCGTCGCCCTGTGCCCAATGATGACTGGCTGATCTCTCCCGAACTTTACGGTGGTCGTCAGACAATAGGCTTCATGGCATGCTCGCAGTCCGTTCAGTATGGTAAGGAATCTTTCGAAGTATATGCATCTTCTTCATCCTCTAAAATCAGCGACTTCAAACTCGTGAAAGTTGAGACCGAGGTAGGAGAAGATTGGACCCAATTCTATGTCACTCTTCCGGAGGGATCCAAATATTTCGCCATCCGCTGCACTTCGTCCGACCGCTTACTGTTCACTCTGGATGATATCACATTCATTCCCAAGGGAGAACCACGTGAACTGTCGTTGATCGGTTACAATGTGTATAAAGAGGATGAAAAGCTTAACAACGATCCTATCAAGACCACCACATTCGTGACTCCTCTCACTGAAAGAGATGCCAATTACTATGTGACAGCTGTATATGACAAGGGAGAATCCACTGCCTCAAATGTGGTGAATATCGCCAACGCCTCAATCTCAGCGATAGAGGCCGAGAGCGCAGAGGATATATATTACAACCTCAACGGTGTAAGAATCAGTTCCGACCGTCTTGAACCCGGCATCTACATCCACCGCAAGGGGAACAAGACCCGGAAAATCATCGTGATGTAACACATATGCCCCTTACATATCTCAAGGGTTTGAATCCTTTACAATTAACGTCCGCATCGGCTTAACCGGTGCGGACTAATTATTATTTCGCGGAGAATCTTTATCTTACATCTTATTCTCAAAATTTACGGATTGAGGAAGTAGATTTCCTACTCTTTTAATAATAGCTAAGGGGGCCTTGCAACAACTTGCAATAAAAAGACACAGGGGAAATAGAAATAATGTGATTATCTTTGCCTGCCAATAATAATCTAATCATACAATAAGAATTGTAAAATCAACAAGAACTAACTAAAAAATAAATATGAAAAAACTCTTTTATTGTCTTATTCTATCCCTTCTTACGCTTGTTGGCTGTAATAAGGACGATGAAAATGCTAAATGGGAATATAAGGTAGTAACCTTGGGAGATGGTAGTTGGGCCCATTTAAGCCACATGATAACTCAGGATACAAAGATGGAAGATTTCTTCCCAACACTGTTTGAGGATCCTACCGTCGAACTTGACGCTCTTGGAGAAGAGGGCTGGGAACTTGTGAATGTATATACCACCACAGAGACGACCTATCCTAATATGGGTAAATCGGAGTATCACACCGGTGTCAAAGAGAATACACGCACACAGACAGTCAATTTCGTTTTCAAAAGGAAGAAAACCAACGATTCCAAATCAAAAGAAACTACAAGAAATTCTTCCGTCACCTCAGCTTCATCTAATGAATATCAATTAGCTGACTCAACAGCGGTCGAAGTAGTAGAAGTAACAGATTCGGTTTCTGTTTGGGAATAATGCAAGCAGCAGAACCAAGACTACATTCAACAAAGATTTTATAAGGATGGCGATGAACTAAGCATCTAATATCATACGCTTTTTGTGGCATATGGGGGGAACAAGAGATGACGAAACAAAGTATGTTACTATTTCTTCCTCAAATTCCTCGCAAAAATAATCGTAGATAAAGAAAATTTCACTAACCTTACTTCCGGTGATTAGGATAAGTATTTTATAGTTTGGTACCATTAATTTACTAAATATCCCTGATATTACCAAAAGAATCGGCAACTTTTTCAGGCTGCCGATTCAACTTTTTCATATATTTCTTATCCCGAACTCACATTAAACAGCTTAACTTTCAAAAAAATTCGCTAATTTTGCCATCTAAACACGTCAAAATCTGAGAATGGTGGATATAATGACTTCATAGTTCGCGAAGGCAAGACTCTTTCAAGTATTTGCGATAACATCAAAACCTTTGAGCTGTATTTTTCAAGTTATTTTGCAGGTTTTGACGCTCAGTTGAAAGAGTTACTTGGTATCGAGCGAGCCACCGACAATAGCAAGCTGTAACCGGCAAACGACTCATTATAACTAATTATTCCTATGTTAACATCTGATGAAGTTATGAAACTTTTGAGTGATATTGAGAGCGACCGCATTGAGCGAACAATATCCACCACCAACACAGATAAATTCGGTCAAGCCATCTGTGCATTTGCCAATGACCTTCCAAATCATAATCTTCCCGGTTATTTGATAATCGGAGCAGATGATAAGACCGGGAAAGTTAATCCCACGGTAAAAATTACAGACCAACTTTTGCAGAACTTAGGAGGGATAAAGACTGACGGAAAACTTCAGCCTCAAGTCAGCATGACCGTTGAAAAAGTAGCGCTCCCGAATGGTGAAGTAGCTGTTGTAACTGTTCAACCGTGCCAGTTCACACCAGTCAGGTATGAAGGAAGAATATGGATTCGTAACGGTCCACGTAAGTGCGTAGCCAGTGAAGCGGATGAGAAACGACTATTGGAAAAACGCACAAGTAGAATGCTTACATTTGACGCTCTGCCATGTCTTGATTCAACACTTGAAGATCTTGATATGCAGGCGTTCAAGCAAATATATCTGCCAAAGGCTTTCCCGGAGGAGGTTCTTAAAACAGATAAACGCAGTGTGGAACAACAATTACAGGCTTTAGGATACTACAATATTAAGTATAATTGCCCTACATACGCTGGCATCATAATGTTTGGGAAAAATCCTGAACGTTTTATGCCTGGTTGCTATGTTCAGTATGTTAGATTCAGTGGATTGACACGTGCCGGAGAGATTAAATCTGAATATAAATTTTCCGGGAATCTTGTAAAAATTTTATCACAGCTGGATACGTTTGTCGATGCCTCTATTACGAATCGTAGACCAGTCCCGGTATCTGCGTTAAGAGAGGAGATGCGTGTTGACTACCCTCATTGGGCTACCCGAGAACTTCTGATGAATGCAATCTGTCATCGTGATTATGAAGGGAATGGACCGGTCCAATTCTATCAATATGATAACCGAATTGAAATAATGAATCCCGGAGGACTGTATGGCAAAGCCACACCGGATAACTTTCCTTATGTTAATGATTACCGTAATGGAGTTGTGGCAGAGGGGATGAAGGTGCTTGGCTTCGTCAATCGATACAGCCGAGGGGTGCAAACGGTGCAGGATGAGCTTAAAACTAATGGTAATGGTGAAGCAGATTTCAAGTTGCATCTCGTCACTGCATTTCTTGTTGTAGAGCGTATCTCTAAAGAAGCAAATAAAGAAGCAAATAAAGAAACAAATAAAGAAGCAAATAAAGAAACAAATAA
>CAMWUJ010000091.1 GCA_947177405.1 uncultured Porphyromonadaceae bacterium
AGTTAAACCTTATCACGCCGATGGTACTGCGAAAGCGGGAGAGTAGGTAATCGCCGCCTTCAAGAAGCTCAGGATTTATCCTGAGCTTTTTATTTTATATTGAAGTCTGAGTGAGAGCTCAGGCTTTTTTATTTTGCTTTAATCAATTATTATAAGTAAATTTGCAGATTAATTCGTGAATCCCGATTTTTGTAAGTCATTTTAACATCTTCTTGATGATTACAAGAAAATATAATCTTATTAATAATGTGACTGGTTGGGCTGTTTTTATTATTGCTCTGGTCACCTATTGGCTCACTTTGGAGCCTACCGCGTCTTATTGGGACTGCGGAGAGTTTATCATTCAGGCCGACAAACTCGAAGTTGGTCACCCCCCGGGCAACCCTATCTTCATGCTTACGGCTCGTTTCTTTGCCAATTTCGCTCCCAATGCCGAAAAGATTTCCGTTATGGTAAATGCCATGAGCGGTCTTCTGAGTGCATTGACTATCCTTCTTCTTTTCTGGACTATCACGCATCTTGTGAGGCGACTGACTGTGAAGGATAATCAGGATAAGGAATTGTCGTTGAAACAATATCTTCTTATCATGGGTTCGGGTGTGGTAGGTGCGCTGGCTTATACCTGGAGCGACACCTTCTGGTTCTCCGCAGTAGAGGGCGAAGTGTATGCATTCTCTTCATTCTGCACGGCTCTCGTATTCTGGTTAATCCTGAAATGGGAGAACAGGGCCGACTTGCCTCATTCCGACCGCTATCTTATTCTGATCGCATACGTGATTGGCGTGAGTATCGCGGTGCATCTCCTTAACCTTCTCTGTATCCCTGCCATTGTGCTTGTGTTCGCTTACAGGAAATGGAAGGATATGGATCTAAAGAAATCGATTGTAGCGCTGCTTATATCATTTGTGATTGTGGCGTTGGTGCTCTTCGGTCTTGTGCCGGGCTTTATAAAGATGGCTCAGCGTTTCGAGCTTCTTTTTGTGAATGGATTCGGATGCAGCTTCAATACAGGAGCTCTTATATATGCTTTCGTTGCCGCTGCACTTTTCATCTGGGCACTTTATACATTGCGCGAAAGAAAATCGGCGACCATGATAAAGGTCAGCTTCCTTTGTGCTGTCACTATCTCAGGAATGTTGTTCATGGGATCAGGCTGGTGGCTTGGATGGATTCTGACAGCCGTTCTTGCAGCTTGGTTATATCTTTACAAGAAGCCTCTGCCGGTGCGCACCCTGAATATAGTGATGTGGAGCATCGCAGTGATTTTCGTGGGATATTCAAGTTATGCGTTGATCCTGATTCGTTCGAGTGCCGACACTCCGATGAATCAGAATTCTCCTGACAACGTATTCGACCTTGCCTCCTACCTCAATCGTGAACAGTATGGAGAGACCCCGCTCCTATATGGCGAGACTCTTAATTCGGGAGTGCAGAAAGAATTTATGGGTAATGAGAAGGTGGAGACCGGTCAGACCTACGATGACGGCACTCCTATCACTATCGATTATCCATCCTATCGTCAGGTGATCGACAAGGGAGATGTGGAATATGGAAAGGGTGTTAAGAATGCCGATCCCAAGCAGAGTGAGTTTCTTTCTTCGTCGGAGGTAGCTTCGAATATGAAATTGAAGGAACGTGGCGGTGATTATTATGTGAAGAAGGGTTATAAGGATGAGCCCAAGCTCAATCCCGAACTTAATATGTTCTTCCCCCGAATCTACAGCCGTATGCACAAGGAGGCATATAAGACATGGGTGTCTCTCGACACCACTCCTTCCAATATCAAGGAGCTTCATGCGGTGGATAATCTCAACGGTCAGAAGGTGCCTGAATATGATGTTGCGGGCCAGCCGATGGTAAATCCAATGACAAATCAGGTGGTGTTCCCTCAGAAGACCGCTTACCGCCCCACTTATGCCCAGAATCTGGAGTATTTCTTTAACTATCAGCTTATCCACATGTATATGAGATATTTCATGTGGAACTTCGCCGGCCGACAGAACGACCTGCTTAACCAGCAGGGTGAACTCGATGCGGGAAACTGGATTTCAGGAATACCCTTTATCGATAATGCCCGTTTGGGCGACCAGTCGATGCTTCCCGATGATCTCGGAAAGGATAATCAGGGACATAACGTCTATTATATGCTCCCGCTTATTCTTGGAATCATAGGACTTCTCTGGCAGTCGTTTGCCGGAAAGCGTGGAATCGAGCAGTTCTGGGTGGTATTCTTCCTTTTCTTTATGACCGGCATCGCCATAGTGCTTTACCTTAACCAGCCTCCTATGCAGCCTCGTGAGCGTGATTATGCATTCGCCGGGTCGTTCTATGCTTATGCGATCTGGATAGGCATGGGAGTTGTGGGACTCTACAATATTTTCATGTGGGCTGTCGAGAAGAAAAATTCAAAGAGCGCCAAAGATAAAGCATCAGTGCTGATTGCCTCCGATGATAAGGTTGTCGAGGTGACTGGCACAGTGGTGGCAAAGGAGGATACCGAAAAAGAAAATAAAGATAAAGAGAGTAAGACCTCGCTATGGGCGGCAGTGGCAGCAGTGGTATTGGGGATGGTGATTCCTGTTCAGATGGTGAGCCAGACTTGGGACGACCATGACCGGTCCGGCAGATATGCTGCGCGTGATTATGCGATCAACTATCTGGAGAGTCTTGAGCCTAACGCCATTGTGTTCTGTAATGGTGATAACGATACCTTCCCTCTGTGGTATGCACAGGAAGTGGAGGGGATACGCCCCGATGTCAAGATTGTCAACCTCAGCTATCTTGCCTCCGATTGGTATGCCAATCAGCAGATGAAACAGTCGTATAAGGCTGCGCCGGTGAAATTCACCGCCAAGCCCGAGGATATAGCATACGGAAAGGCCGACGTTACAATCGTGGGTCAGGAGCGTGCTCCTATGGATCTGCTTTCCTCCCTTAAGGCTCTCTATGCGGGAAAAACTTTCAACAAAGATTACGGTTATCCCGAGCTTCCGAGCAGCGTGGTGACTATCCCGGTGAATAAGAAAGCCGTGATAGCGCGTGGCCTCGTGGCGGCGAAGGATTCCGACCGGATCGTGAATGAAATCGTGATCGACCTTGCTTCTGCCCCTTCTATCAGCGGAAAGGGATATGTGAGTCTGAGTGAGCTTCTGATGTTTGACATAATAGCCACCAATGCTGCCGAAGGATGGCCCCGCCCCATTTATTGGTGCACATCCGTAGGATCGGAATATCATGCGGGACTCTCCAATTATCTTGTCTCGACAGGTATGACGCATCAGCTTGTGCCTACGCTTCAGGAAGGTTTCCCTGCAAGGACCGACCGCGCATTCGATGTAGTGACAAAGAAATATCGATGGGGAGGAGCTGAAAACGCCACTGCCGCAAATCGTCCCTATTTCGATGAAACTGCCCGCAGGATGCTGATGTCAACACGTAATTCCATACTTGATGTGGCAATGCAGCTAATCATCGAGGGAGATGAGGCCAATGAGAAGGGCGACACCAAAGAGGCCAACAAGAAATATTCACAAGCGCTTCAGACTCTCAACCTGATAGAGAAGAATCTTGGTGAAGCGGTGACACGATATGGTATCAACGTGGCTTTGTCGCTGCCTGAATATTACGGAATGATAGCCGAGTCCACAGGCAATAAGCAACTCAAGCAGAAAGCCGCCGATATGCTTCTGACCCAGATGACACGTCTGATGCAATATGTGGCGTATAATCAGTCGATAGCAATGCAGTTTGGTCCCGGTCTGAGCATGACTGCGGAATCAAGACTTATGCCTTATCAGATCCAGAGCTTCATTGATGCTTACGAACGCTATGGAGGCGACCCCAAGAAAGTGGATGCCCTCCTGAAGCGTTATGGACTCGACCGCAAACAGATTCTGGAGCTCAACGATCAGCTCTATGGTGGGAAATCGGCTTCCTCCTCGGGTGATGACCTCACGGTGGAATCGGCTCTCAAGGAGGTGGAACAGTTTGCTGCCATAGTGAATCAGCTTGCCGGGATGACACCTGATGCCTATCAGGCTGCCCCGATAGATCACCGCTATGTGGATTCCGTTTTCTATGGTTATTGCGAGGAGCTCAAGCGTGCCGGAGTGACCGATCAGGAGATGGAAGAGGTGCTTAAGAAAAGCGGGGTCAATATGTCACGAAGCAAACGACTCTATGAGGAATATGAAGCTAAACACCCCGACTGATGCTGATCGAACAGCCACCAAACATATTCCGCGTGCTCACTCCCGACGGAGTCTTCAGGATGCCGTCGGGAGAGGGTCGCGATATCTATCTCACATTTGACGACGGCCCGATACCGGAGGCCACACCCTGGGTGCTCGATGTGCTCGACCGATATGGCGTGAAGGCCACATTCTTCATGGTTGGTGACAACGTGAGGAAATATCCTGCGATTTTCGAGGAAGTGAAGAAACGCGGACATCGTGTGGGAAACCATACGATGCATCATCTTCAGGGAGCCGGCACTCATACACGGAAATACCTCCGTGACGTGGAGGAAGCCAACCGGCTGATAGAATCCGATCTTTTCAGGCCGCCTCACGGCTGGATGCGTCCCGGACAGGGGAGAATACTTGCCACACGTTATAAAATCATAATGTATGATCTTGTGACCCGGGATTACAGCCGCCGGATAGATGCACGCCGTGTGGTGGAGAATGTGAAGAGATATGTAAGGCCCGGATCCATAATTGTTTTTCACGACTCTCTGAAAAGCCGGCAGAAACTTGAAACGGCACTCCCCGAATCAATAGAATGGCTTCTTGATCAGGGATTCCGCTTCCGCTTGTTATAACCGGTGGAGGATAAGGAGAAATTCCTGATAATCACTATAATCAAATAACTTCAAACCACATAATTTTATAACCTCACAATTCCGGATATGAAGAAGGTTCTTGTTGTAGGTGCCGGCGGGTTTGCCGGTGGATTCATAGTAGCTGAGGGACTCCGACGCGGATACGAGGTATGGGCAGGAGTCAGATCATCGACATCGAGAGAATATCTTGATGACGAAAGGATAAAGTTTATCGTCTTTGACTTCGATAAGCCGCAGACTCTTGCCTCCACAATACGGGAGACTCTGCCGGAAGGGGAGAAATGGGATTATGTAGTATATAATCTTGGAGCCACAAAAGTGGTGAGATATCTGGATTTCAATCGTATCAATTACGAGTACCTGCGCGATTTCACCAATGCACTCAAACTCACTGAGAAAGTTCCGGAGAAATTCTTATATATGAGTTCCCTATCAGCCATGGGGCCTAAAGATGAGAAGCATTACACACCTCTCACAGAGGAGATGATACCCACCCCCAATACGCGATATGGAGCTTCGAAGCTCAAGGCAGAGGTGTATCTTCAGTCAACGGGTATTCCATATATAATATTCCGTGCCACGGGAATATATGGTCCACGCGATAAAGATTATTTCCTGATGTTTGAATCCATTAAGAAAGGATTCGATTTCTCCGTCGGTTTTCGCAAGCAGATGCTCACCTTCATCTATGTCGAGGATCTGGCCCGGGCTATCTATGATGCTTTGGAGCGATCGGCCACAGGAGAAATCTACAATATCTCCGAGCCGCGTGCCTACACTCAGGCAGAATTCCGGAAGATAAGTGCCCGCGAAATCGGAAAGAAGGTGGTGGTGCCGGTAAGAGTGCCTGTTGCCGGCCTGAAGCTGGTCTCTTGGATCGCTGAGAAAATAGGAATGATACGCATGAAGCCATCTACCCTCAACAGCGACAAATATCATATCATGAAGCAGCGCAACTGGAATGTGGATATATCCAAAGCCCGGAAAGGATTTGGTTTTGATCCCCGGGTATCGCTTGAAGAGGGAGTGGGAATAAGTGTGAAATGGTATAAGGATGCCGGCTGGCTTAAATAAGCCCAATCGGTTGAAATAAGCCGAATCGGTTGAGAGAAACTTAATATGAAGACAGACTCACTTCAACAGACACCGCTTTTCAATTCTGCCGGCCTTCCGGTCCCTCCGGCATTGCCCGATTCCATACCCACCGATTCGATTGTCGAGCCTGTATATGGAATGGTGATAGAGAGCCCGGTGATCAGGGATGAGAAGCCTGCTCAAGAGAATCCATACGATGCACTCTCATGGGTATGGCTATTCTTAGCCGCGTTATTTTGCGCGGTGGCGCTTAAATTCAAGAACAACGCTCATTATATACGAGCCGTAGTGAGCGATCTGACTGTGGTCAGGGTAAGACATAATGCCTTTGACGATACTGTGAGGGAGACATCATTTCTTGTCCTTCTCAATGTATTGTGGATTGTGAGTTGCGGAGTCCTGCTCTGGAAAGTGGTGATGATCACCACCGGCAACAATCCTTTCGGAAGTTTCGGGATTCCCGACCGACCCGCAGAAGGGATAGGGATATGCACGCTGATGGTGGGGATATATGATCTTGTGATGTTTTCGGCCTACTGGATAATAGGCTTCGTATTCTCCGATCGCGACCATGCGCGCATGTGGGTCAAGGGTGCCGGAGCCTCTCAGGGACTGGAAGCAATGCTTCTTCTCCCCATCGCGGCCCTTACGATAAGTTATGCTCCATGGTCGGAAATTTTGCTTGAAATTGCTGCCGGACTGTTCATTTTAGGCAAAATTATATTTATTTATAAAGGTTTTCGCATTTTTTTCACTCAAATTTCGTCTTGGATGCTATTTTTGTACTACCTTTGCAGTGTAGAAATAGTTCCATTGATACTTACCTACCTCGCGACATTGCAATTGTGCTCGGTGTGGCTATGAAAAAGCAGGTTATGAGAAGCACTATACCGGACATTGAGTGTTAACTCCAATTGTGAATGTAGCAGGAAAAGATTCAGGCATGATAGTTAAGAAAATTTTAGTTTCCCAGCCCCAACCCTCCTCAGAAAAGTCTCCATATTTCGATATTTGTGCCAAATATGGCGTAGAGATGGTGTTCCGACCTTTCATAAAGGTAGAGGGACTGACAGCAAAGGAATTCCGCCAGTCTAAAATCAATCTGGCCGATTACACTGCAGTGATATTCACGAGCCGCACAGCCGTGGATCATTTCTTCCGTTTGTGTGAGGAGATGAGGGTGAAGGTTCCCGACACCATGCGATATTTCTGTACTACGGAGTCTATTGCGCTATATCTGCAGAAATATATTGTGTATAGGAAAAGGAAGATCTCTTTCGGAAAGACAGGAAAGCTCAATGACGACCAGCTTGTCAATGCGTTGGTGAAGAATGGCAAGGAGAAGTTTCTCTTCCCCATCTCGGATGTGCATAAGGATGATATCTCTTTTCTTACCGATAAGGGACTTGATGTGACCAAAGCCGTGATGTATCGCACAGTGAGCAATGACTTCCAGCCCGGTGAAAGCCTTGACTACGATATGCTCGTATTCTTCAGTCCGGCCGGAATCGACAGCCTCAAGAAGAATTTCCCCGATTTTGACCAGGATAAGGAAGGGATCTGCATCGCCACTTTCGGCGCCACAACCGCCAAGGCTGTCGAAGCAGCCGGCCTGAGGCTCGATATTCAGGCTCCCTCGGCCAAACATCGGTCAATGCCCGATGCTATTGAAGCCTTTCTTGCTGCAAATCAGGAAGGGTGAATCGGATAACTTAAGAATCAGTCAGACCGGATCCGACCCCTTCGGATTCCGGTCTTTTACTTACACCCCCAATAGTCATGAAAAACTTTGATGAAAATATGCTCAGCCGTCTCTATCTGAAAGATACGGCTTTCAAGGACCTGATGCAGCGCCGGATTTTCAATATCCTGCTTATAGCCACTCCATACGATGCCTTCATGCTCGAAGAAGACGGCCGGGTGGACGAACAGGTCTATTTCGAATATGTGGGTCTTAACCTCTCGTCGCCTCCACGCTTCACGATGGTGGCCAACTATGAGGAGGCCCGTGAGGCTCTTGCCTCCAAACCTTTCGACCTAATCATAGCTATGCCCGGTGTGGATATCAGCGAGACTTTCCGCGAGGCCGTGGAAATCGACAGGCTCTATCCCGATATCCCCTTCGTGGTGCTGACTCCTTTCTCCAAGGAGGTGAGACGCAAGATTGCCAACGAGGATATGCGTGGGGTGGATTATGTGTTCTCATGGCTGGGGAATGTAGATCTGATACTTGCCATAATCAAGCTTATTGAGGACCGTATGAATGCCGAGAATGATATCAATGAAGTAGGTGTCCAGGCTATTATCCTTGTGGAAGACTCCATCAGATTCTATTCATCAATACTTCCCAACCTCTTCAAATTTCTTCTCAAGCAATCGAAGCGTTTCGCTACGGAAGCTCTCAACGAGCATGAGCAGATGATGCGTATGCGCGGGCGATCAAAGGTGCTTCTCGCCAGAGATTATGAAGAGGCTATGGCTCTTGTGGACAAATATGGTGAAAACCTTCTTGGCGTGATCACCGACTCTCGCTTCCCCATCAACGGAGAGAAAGATCCCCATGCCGGAATCAAACTCTGCGAGGAGATTCATAAGAGATATCCCAATATGCCGGTCATAATGGAGAGCCAGGAGAGTGCCAACCGTTTTCCTGCCGAGCAGCGCGGTTATACATTCATCGATAAAAATTCAAAAACCCTTGCTCTTGATCTGAGAGAAGCAGTGCTTAAGAAATTCGGATTCGGTGACTTCATAGTCCGTGACCCGGATTCCGGCAATGAGCTGATGCGTATCCGTAATCTCAAGGATCTTCAGAAGAATATCGACCGTATTCCCCCCGGTGCCCTATATTATTATTGCGGAAACAACAGTATATCGCGGTGGCTCTATTCACGTGCCCTCTTCCCGATAGCCAATGTGCTTAAGAATTTTAAATTCAGCAGTCTCGACGAGGCCACAAGGGTGAGAAAACTGATTTTCGAATCAATCGTGAAATACCGCCGCATGAAAAACCGTGGAGTGGTGGCTATCTTCGACAAAGATCTCTACGACAACTACAGCAACTTTGCACGAATCGGCGAGGGGTCCCTGGGAGGAAAGGGACGCGGTCTGGCTTTCATCGATACCATTATCAAACGTCATCCCGTATGCGATGACTTCGATGGAGTGCAGATCACCATCCCTCATACTGTGGTGGTATGCACTGATATCTTTGATGAATTCATGGATATCAACGGTCTCTACCCGGTAGCCCTGTCGGCTGCCCCTGATGAGGAGATACTCGAACACTTCCTGCAGGCCAAGCTTCCGGAGGAGGTGGTGTCAGACCTGATGGCATTCTTCGAAGTGGTGAAGCGTCCCTTGGCAGTGCGAAGCAGCTCCCTGCTTGAAGATTCCCATTATCAACCATTCGCCGGAATATATTCCACATATATGATTCCTTATGTGGAGGATGAGGCTAAGAGGCGCAAGATAATCTGCGATGCGGTGAAGGGTGTGTATGCCTCGGTGTTCTTCAAGGATTCCAAAGCTTATATGAATGCCACCAGCAATGTGATCGACCAGGAGAAGATGGCCGTTATCCTGCAGGAGGTGGTGGGGGAATACCACGAAGGATTCTATTATCCCAGTTTCTCGGGTGTGGGCCGTTCGCTTAATTATTATCCTGTCAACGACGAGAAATCGGAAGAGGGAGTGGTCGAAGTTGCTGTGGGCCTCGGAAAATATATTGTGGATGGTGGCCTCGCGCTCCGCTTCTCGCCCAAACATCCCACCAAAATTATCCAGACTTCAACGATAGACACCGCTCTACGCGACACGCAACGCAATCTCTTCGCCCTTCCATCAACTGTAGATGATGAATATACCTTCAAAGTTGACGACAGTTTCAATATAGTGAAGATTCCGGTAGCGGATGCTGCCAAGACGGGATCGTTGAAATATCTGATATCTACTTTCGACCTTTACGACCGGCTGATTCGCGACAGTGATACCGGCAAGGGACGCAAGCTCGTGACATTTGCCAATGTGCTCAAGCATGGAGTGTTCCCGCTTGCTGAGGCACTCGACTTCATGCTCTCCACCGGACAATATGAGATGGGACGTCCCGTCGAGATAGAATTTGCCGGAAATATCAAGGATGTGAAGGGTAAGAACGGTGACAAAGGCACAATCTACTGGCTTCAGATACGCCCCATCGTAGATAAGAAGGAGATGCTCGACGACAAGATCATGGATGTGCCTGATGACAAGCTGATCCTACGGTCGGACACAGCGCTTGGTCACGGAATTATGGATAATGTGAAATATCTGGTGTATGTAAAGCCGGAGAATTTCAATTCCGCACATAATCCGGAGGTGGCACAGGAGATAGAGAAGATCAATGCCGAGATGGTGGAGGCAGGAGAGCCCTATGTGCTTATAGGTCCGGGCCGATGGGGATCTTCCGATTCAGCATTGGGAATACCGGTGCGTTGGCCCCAGATATCAGGAGCACGTCTGATTGTTGAGACCGCACTCCCGGGTTACCGAATCGAGCCTTCTCAGGGAACACATTTCTTCCAGAATCTTACCAGTTTCGGAGTAGGATATTTCACTGTCGATCCCGCCGGAGGGAACGGTTATATCGACAATGAATACCTTGCCTCCCTCCCGGCCGAGAGAGAAACGGAGAGAGTGAAGGTGGTGAGATTCGATAATCCACTGATGATCGCTATCAACGGGCGCAAGTCGAAAGGAATAGTAGGAAAGGAAGCCCCTGAAAAAACTGAAAAAGATAATGAGTGATTTCGGAAACATAATTGAAATCTCCACTCTCGATCATCCGGGAGTGGAGGTTTTCTCCTCATTGACAGAGGCACAGCTACGCAACCGTCTCGAACCTGAAAAAGGGATTTTTATAGTGGAGAGTCCGAAGGTGATTGATGTGGCTCTAAGAGCGGGTTATGAGCCTGTATCCATGCTATCCGAACGTAAGCATATTGAAGGGGATGCCGCCGGGATAATAAGTAGATGTCCCGACATACCGGTCTATACCGGAAATCGCGATCTATTAGCTTCACTTACGGGCTATAAACTCACTCGAGGGGTATTATGTGCAATGCGGCGCAAGTCTTTCCCTTTACCGGTAGAGATATGTGCTGAAGCTTCGAGGGTATGTGTGATTGATGGAGTGACCGATACCACCAACATCGGCGCTATCTTCCGTTCGGCGGCAGCCTTGGGGATAGATGCAGTGTTGCTGACGCGTACCTCCTGCGATCCCTTCAACCGTCGTTCGGTCCGCGTGTCGATGGGAAGCGTGTTTCTTGTGCCCTGGACGTGGATTGATGATCCTGTAGCAGATTTGAAGGAATTGGGATTTAAGACCGTGGCATTGGCATTGACCGACCGATCGGTATCAATTGAAGATCCTGTACTTGCGGCGGAGCCGAGGCTTGCCCTGATATTAGGCACCGAGGGCGATGGGCTGGCGCAGAGAGTGATAGAGGGGGCGGATTATACGGCACGCATCCCAATGAGTCATGGCGTGGATTCCCTGAATGTGGCCGCCGCCTCCGCCGTAGCCTTCTGGCAGCTGAGGAATCGGCAAACCTAAGGCTTGCCGCACCGATACAAAAGGGCTCCGCTTCATTCGAGGCCGAGTGCCTCCCTAAAGCTCCGCGCTAGCGTTTATTCTTTTTAGTTTAAGGGGAAGATTTTAGGAATATTTGATTGTGATAGCCATTGCCAAATAATTGATAAAAGAAAGGGGAGCCCGCGAGTATCTGCATTTGCATACAATTGATATGAAGATTTGGAGGAGTCGAAAGTAAATAGTAATTTTGTGGAAACCATCTATAAATAAAGATAATGAAACAATTCCCTTCCCTCATATTTCTCCTTGGCTTTCTCTTCTCCCTCCTTTTTCCCATCCTCGGTTCTGCCCAGGAATTCAAGGTGAAGAGTATGGTGATTATGCCCGACGACCTTACTGCGCGCACCAATCCCCGTACCGATCTGGATGGTGATCTCTGCGCTTTGCTCAAAATATATGTTAAGGATAAAATTACTGAGGTTCAGGGAAATGCTGTGGGAGAGGTAGTGGACAAGGGAATTGAGAAATGGGTGTATGTATCCGATCATACCAAAAGCATAGTCCTTAATTTCTATGATCATTTCCCATTGAAGATAACCTTTGATGATCATAAATACCGCACAGTTTCCGAAGGAATGACCTATGTCATAAAATTGGTGGAAGAGAATGATAACTCTATGACAGCCTCAACTACACCCTCCACCACTACTACCCCTGCCACTCAAAAACCCGCTGTAGTTTCCACTCCGGTCCCTTCTCCCTCTACTGCTGAAATATTGGAGGAAGCCAAGAAATGCTATGACAGTAAGGATTATGCCAAGGCCATGAATCTTTTCAGGAAGATAGAGGGGGATAAGGAGGCACAATACTATATTGGACGTATGTATGCCCTTAGTGAAGGCGTAAGCAAGGATAAGGCTGAGGCAGTTCGGTGGTATTGGAAAGCAGCTGAGCAGGGGCATGTGAAGGCTCAGTTGTTTTTAGGGACAAGCTATGAAAATGGTATAGGCGTGTCTATGGATGATCAGGAAGCAGCGAAATGGTATCGGAAGGCTGCTGAGCAGGGGGATGATTGGGCTCAGTTCCTTATAGCGTGCAAATATGAAAAAGGTAAAGGCGTCCCTCAGGATTATCAGGAGGCGGTTAGATGGTATC
>CAMWUJ010000092.1 GCA_947177405.1 uncultured Porphyromonadaceae bacterium
ATGCATCTTTATGATTCTTTGATATCAATAACTTTCTTATCCCGAACTCGCGTTATTTTGGCTGCCGAACCATTTGTAACCTTTGATAACGTTCCTATGGTGCCTATGAAATCAATAATATCATAAACAATTCTGATGGAAAGATTTTCTATAAAGGATTGAATTATAAGGGTGAGTCAGGAGTCGGGGAGATTATGACGAATTCAGGAATTACAATTCCGCTTTACGACCTCCATGGCCGTCGTGTCACCAATCCGCAGCCCGGATCGGTATATATCCGTGGAGGCAAAAAGTTTGTGGCAAAGTAATCAACTGACAGATCCCTCTCCGCCGCATGGTCATAACTCTTTTACACTTCCTGAACATAGGGCGAAGAGGGGTATCCCAAATATCTATAGCAGATTTTCCGCTGATTGGTAATATATGTCTCACCAAACAAGGTTACATTCCCAAATTGTTTTCCTTTTCTCTCATCCAAAACGAGAGAATATCAGAAAATCAAAGTTACTCATCCGATATAATTAAGATTGGTGACAATGTTACAACTGCAAAACCTTCAGGCAAAGTCATAATCGATGCTAAAGACGTAACTATGGATGCACCTATGGTAATTATCGATAAGGGTACTACAGTAGCTATGGGAACCTCCTTGAAAGTGATAAATTCAAAAAAATAAAATATGAAAAAGATTGTATTTATATATTTACTTCTATGCTTTGGGCTGATTGTTCATGCTGATTTGAAAGAAATCTACCATCCTATTCTGGAAGATGGAAAAGTATGGATTCTAAGTAATACTTGGGATGAAAAATCTGATAAGGAACCCTACAAAACAAAAGTATGGCTTGATGGAGACACCATAATAGGTGAGGTGCCGGCAAAATTATTAGCACTACAGAACCAATTGCCGGAAGCCCCTGTGGAACATAAGGCGGTGTTGGAAATAAACCGTCAGCTATTCTTCTACTACGAGGCTAACCATAGATGGTTACCATTATTGGATTTCAACTGCAATAAAGGGGATTTTACACTTCCTTTATCAGATGGTTCTATGGAATTCGAAGGATATGAAATAGAGGACGTCGGCACTGTGGAAATTTTCAATAATGAATATAGATATGTGAAAACTAAATATGATTATTGGATAGAGGGGATAGGATCTCCTCTGGGAAATTATCTATTGGTCTTTCCCGTTCCTACCTGTGTTGAAATACCTAACACCTATCTAAATGAATGTTACAAAAATGAAGAACTGATTTTTTCATACGAAAAGTGGAAAGAGATCAGGCAAGGATTGAGTGGCGTTAATTCTCTGAAAATAAATATTGATACTCCGGATATTATCTTCGACCTTCATGGACGTCGGGTCACCAACCCGCAGCCCGGGTCGGTCTATATCCGTGGTGGAAAGAAATTTGTAGCGAAATAATCCGCTGATCGATATCCCTCTCCGCCGCATGGTCATAACTCTTATACACTTCCTGAACATAGGGCGGAGAGGGGTATTTATCAATTTTAATTTTCGGAGATACCAACTAAAACAAAAATCAATTCGGACACTTATCCAGTAAGTTCAACCTCTCCGAGGTAGAGGGCATCGGATATGGTGGCCGGTGGTAGGCTCGTACCTCGCCAACCACACGGTTTACCAAAGTTCATCCCCTCCGGGGAAAGGTTGTGTAAATATCCGGATATATGTCACACTGGCAATTACCCAATTAACTATCTTGTTATCATCTAATTACCTCGAAACCTCGTTTGGGTTGCAGTCCAACCCAAACGGGGATTGGCGAGGTACGAGCCTACCCCCGGCTCCCCCCATGAGACGACCTCAACCCAGGATGGGTTGCCGTTACTTAGAGGTGCTTTGGGAAGGATATCGTTGTACGGCAACCCGTCCCGGGTTGTGGTATTGTAAATTAAATCCCCGTGGATCGTAAGATCCAAAATCTGCCATAATCCCAACATGAGTGATAGATCTGCGTAAAATCCTGCTCCAATCTTGCGTATAGGCTCTACGAGCCAATGAGATCTGCGCTCGGATACTTTCTAAATCAAATACATCCTCTACTCTAGCTTTCCGATCAAAATTAATCTATAAGTAAGTATTCAAAATTAACCGATAGTAAGTGTTTATTTTTATCTTTCATACTCTATGCGGCTTCTTTTTTGACGATTTTGGATTGTCGCTCAGTCACATAGCTCGCTATGCTCCTTCGCTCCGCACCAATTGGAAATCGACGAGTTTCCAAAACTTAAAACAATGACGAGTCAAAATCGCCTAAAAAATAAGCTCGCATATAGTATAAATTAATTTTGAACACTTACTTATCCGTTTTATTTTCTCTGAAAATGTGGATCAAAATGAGAGGAATCCTGCGTGATTTTCGTTCACTGCAAAATCTTTGCAGTGATTTATACTTTTTTAAATAAATAAAATTGCCTTTTATTAGGTATCGGCATCTTTTAGTATTATCTTTGCAACATAAAATTAAAAAGAGAAAACACGACATATTATGGCAGCAAAGAAAAAAGCAGCAAGCAAAAGCCCCACTACCCGTATCACTGATATGGAGGAGAAGCGCAAGGCTTTGGGGGTGACTATGCAACATCTTGAAAAGGATTTCGGTGCAGGCACCGTGATGCGCCTCGGCGACAATGCAGTACACGATGTGGAAACTATCCCGACAGGATCTATCGGCCTGGACTATGCTTTAGGTGTGGGCGGGGTGCCCCGCGGCCGAATCACCGAGATTTACGGCCCGGAATCTTCGGGTAAGACTACTCTCGCAATACACATAATAGCGGAGGCTCAGAAACAGGGTGGCATCTGCGCCATCATCGACGCCGAGCATGCCTTCGACCGTTTCTATGCCGAGAAACTCGGGGTGGATGTAAATAATCTCTGGATCGCCCAGCCCGACAATGGTGAGCAGGCTCTCGATATCGCTGAACAACTTATCAATTCCGGCGCGATCGATGTGCTGGTGATCGACTCTGTGGCCGCCCTTACTCCCAAGGCGGAGATCGAGGGAGAGATGGGCGACAAGAATGTGGGTCTCCACGCACGACTTATGTCGCAGGCCATGCGTAAACTCACCGGAACAATATCGCGCACCCGCACCTGCTGTATCTTCATCAACCAGATCCGCGAGAAGATCGGCGTGATGTTCGGCAATCCCGAGACCACTACCGGTGGAAACGCGCTTAAGTTCTATTCTTCCGTAAGAATTGAGATCCGTCCCTCTTCCTTCATCAAGGAAGGCGACACCTCGATAGGCCGTTTAGCCAAGGTGAAAGTGGTGAAAAACAAAGTGGCTCCCCCTTTCATGAAAGCGGAATTCGATATAATGTTCGGAGAAGGAATATCAAAATCCGGAGAGATCATCGACCTCGGCGTGGAGCATGATGTGATCAAGAAATCCGGAGCATGGTTCTCCTATAACGGATCCAAGCTCGGTCAGGGACGTGACGCTGTGAAACGTGTGATTGAAGACAATCCGGAACTCATGGAGGAACTCGCGGCCAAAGTGATGGCAGCTCTCAAAGCACCTAAACCCGAAGATGAGCGTCTGAAGAAATCACCGGCACTCCCAGGAAAGACCACCACCCGGTCGGATGAAGATGAACCGATGGATATCGACGACGGTTATGAACCCGACGAGGATATGCCGCGCGAGGATCTCTTCGGCGACGATTTCGAACTTGAAGTGGAGGAATAAGGGATTTTCAACTGACAAAAAATCTTCCCGATTCCCTGTCAAATCCTATACCGGGACGCAGGAAGTATCTTTCCAAAGCTCCCGAATCAGTCAATTCACGGTGTGACCCTATGGTCACACCTTCTTTTTTATCCATCAGCCATATACGACTCGACAGCTGCAGAGCGATGTCGATATCATGGGTTGACATGAAGATGGTTTTCCTCTCCTCCTTGGCCAGTCGGGCGAGCAGAAGCATTATCTCCACTTTGCTTGGATAATCGAGAAAGGCTGTGGGCTCATCGAGAAAGATCACGGGAGTGGATTGAGCCAGAGCCTTGGCTATCATCACTTTCTGACGCTCGCCGTCGCTTAGGCTCTGCACCTCTCTCTTCCGCATATTCTCAATGCCGGTGAGACGCATGGCACTCTCCACCACCTCCCGATCCTTCGGGTCGAGAGTGCCCCAGAATCCGGTGTAGGGAGCGCGACCGAGACCCACAAGGGCTTCCACATTCATATTGTCGATCTGAGTCTTCTCTGTGAGCACCACGCTTACTGTGCGGGCAAGATCCCGGGGGTTCATCTCTGAAAGATCCACTCCCTCAATCAGAACCTGTCCTCCCAATGGAGACTGAAAACCGGCAAGAGTGCGTAGCAAAGTGGATTTGCCGGCTCCGTTGGGTCCTAACAATGAGACGAATTCACCTTCTCGAAGAGAGGTGGAGAGTCGGTCGGTGATTATCCATTCTCTCTTACCCTTACGGTAGCCCGTGGTGAGATCACGCGTAATGACCACTTCTTTATTTTCCATCATTGTCTTCTTTTTGAGAATATCACATAAAGCACCACCGGCACTCCAATAATCGGTGTGATACCGTTGAGAGGAAGAATAGTCTCGCGGGGAAGCACACACAGCAGATTGCATCCCAACCCTATAACCCCTCCGGTAAGGATGGATCCGGGGATGATGACCCTATGGTCGGAAGTGCGGAAGATCATTCTAACTATATGAGGCATGGCCAGTCCTATGAAGGTGACCGGTCCGCAGAAGGCTGTCACCACGGAGGTGAGGATACCGGTAGTGACGAGCAGAAGATTCCTCACGGTCTGCATCCTGATTCCTAAATTACGCGCATAATTATCACCCAAGAGCAGGATATTCAGCGGCTTCATCATAAGGATGGAAAGGAAGAGACCCAATATCACCGCAAAGGAGAATATCGGAAGCTGCGACAGGGAGACTCCACCGAAAGACCCCATTCCCCATAATGTGTAGCTCTGGATGCTTTCTGCCGAGGAGAAATAATTTAGGAGCGTTATTACGGAAGATGTGAGATAACCGGTCATGATTCCGGCTATCAGCAGCATCAGATCGCTCTTGAGCCATACAGAGAAGAGAAGCAGGAGCGCCATGATGGCAAGACTTCCCGCGAGAGCCCCGATAAGAACGGCCATATATCCTCCTATCGAGAGACTACCGATACTGAGAGTGCCTCCGAAGAAAAGCATCACCAAGGCCACACCCAACCCGGATCCGGATGTGATTCCCAAGATTGACGGACCGGCAAGGGGATTGCGGAAAGCGGTCTGCAGAAGAAGGCCCGACACTGTAAGGGCCGATCCCGCAAGGAAGGCCGTAACAGCCTGGGGAAAGCGGCTCCCCAACACTATGAAATCCAACGGCCCCCCTTCCGGATTCCATTCCGTGAGAATACGCCACACCTCCCCCGGATCAATCTCAACCGATCCCACGAAGAGATTGAGAAAGAAAAGGATGATGGCCAATATACCTAATATTGCAAATCTCATTTCTCCATCTTTTTGAAATAACGCAATGTGGTGTCGCCCTGCAGAAGGCCGGGATGGAAAAGCTTTATCATCTCCTCAAGCAGGAGATCCGGATGAAAGGGAGCTTCATCAAAAAACGGCACATAATATGTGTTACATCCATACACATTCCCCTCCTTGAAAGCCTTGACCTTCGAATTCAAGGGAGCATCCGCAGAGAGTTCACGGAGACTCTTCTCGCCGGGCTGGTTATATCTGACAAGCCATATATCGGCGTCACCGCCTTCGGCCAGCACCTTCTCAGGGGCGAGATAGACGCCTCCGCTCTTGTCATAACGGGCAAACGGATTCAATCCTCCGGCATCAGAGATGAGCCTCCCCATAGTGGATTTTCCTCCGGGCACGCTCCAGCTCTGACCATAACGCTGGTCGAGCAATACTTTCGGCTGGGAGGAGGCTCGGGAGGCTATCCCTTTCAATTCCTTGTATCGTATCTCTATCTTGTTGAAACGGGCATCGGCCTCCTCCCCTTTCCCAAAAAGGAGTCCGTAGAAGCGCATCCATTCAGCTTGCGCCAAACCGCTGTTTTCCATATAGTCGGCGCATTGTATCATGGGGATACCGAGCTTCGAGATTTTGGAATAACGGTCGCCCGATTCAAAAGGTGAGAGCATTATAACCTCCGGATGTAGTTTGATTATCTTTTCCACATCCGGATTCATATCCTCCCCACAATCGACCACCTCTCCGGTCTTTATCCTGACACGAAGCAATGAGTCGGTGACATATCGGGCATTGCACACACCTCCGATAGCATCCCCGGCCCCTAAATCGCCCACCAGTCCCGAATGGACGGCTGAATATATAAGGGCATTTTTCACAGGAGTGCGGATCAAGGTTCCCTCCGGCAATGGGGAAGGGAGGGCCGAATCTTTATCCACAAGTATATAGCGCTGGAGAGTCTTGAGGGTGTCCCAAGGATTGCGCACAGTCACCAGCGAATAGCCATCGCGATCTTCTATACGGAGGTTTTCGGCATAACTCATTTTCCCGATACCATCCTCAGTACTTGCTTCTTCTCCCTTTCCTGCACAATTGGAAAAGATAGCAGCGAAAAGAATAATCAATACTGTTGACAGACTCTTTGTATTCATATTCCGATTGATTTTGTAGTGAATTATCTTTAAGACTACATCCAATAAAAAATGTTAAATGCCGTCTAATGGGCATCGAGCCAGTTAGACCCGGCCCCGCATGAGGCCGTGAGGGTGACCCTTCCATGATATGCGTCGGGCATAAGCCGCTCCACCATCTCCTGCATCTGAGGCAATTCCTCAGGAACGACATCGAAGTTCAATTCATCATGCACCTGCATTATCATTTTCGATTTCATACCTTTCTGATCCATCTCCCGGGCTATATTTACCATAGCCACCTTAATGATGTCGGCAGCCGAACCCTGTATAGGAGCGTTCACGGCATTGCGCTCGGCATAACCGCGGACCACCGGATTGCGGCTGTTGATATCGGGGAGCATCCGCTTTCGCCCCATACGGGTGGTGACATATCCTTGCTCGCGGGCTGCCTCCACCGAGTCGGACATATATTTATGAATGGTTGGGAATGTGGCGAAATAGTTGTCGATCAATTCCTTGGCTTCCGCGCGAGGTATGCTCAGACGCGAAGCCAGACCGAAGGCTGAGATGCCGTAGAGAATACCGAAATTGGCCGTCTTGGCATTGCGTCGCTCATTGGCTGTGACCTCCTCCTGATCCTTATGATATATCTTGGCTGCCGTGATGGCATGTATATCCTTGTTATGACGGAAAGCATCGAGCATTATCTCATCGTCGGCAAAGTCGGCCACGAGACGCAATTCGATCTGCGAATAATCGGCCGAGAGGAATATATGCCCCGGGTCGGCGATGAAGGCGCGGCGTATCTCCCTCCCCTCATCATCACGCACCGGTATATTCTGCAGATTGGGAGCCGAGGAGGAGATACGTCCGGTAGCCGTTACGGTCTGATTATAATTGGTATGCACTTTCCCGGTCTCCGGATTTATATTGGCAGGAAGAGCGGTGAGATAGGTGGTAAGTAGTTTCTTGAGAGCGCGATATTTTATTATCTTCTCTACTATGGGATGCTTGGGAGCAATCTTCTCGAGAATATCCTCGGAGGTGGAATATTGACCTGTTTTTGTTTTCTTGGCCTTGGGATCGAGCTGCAGTTTGTCGAAGAGTATCTCTCCCACTTTAGCCGGAGACCCCACATTGAATTCCTCGCCCGCCAATTGGTGTATTTCACTTTCGAGTTCGCTGATACGGTGTTCCATATCGCGCGCGGCATCGTTGAGGGCGTCCACATCTATACGTACTCCCGTAAGCTCCATCTCGGCCAGTACCTTCACCAGAGGGAATTCCACATCATAAAGGAGTTTCCGCATTTCTTCGCTCTCTTTCTCAAGGAGTTTCTCAAGAGGAGCACGGAGACGCAAAGCAAGATCTGCCTGCTCGCAGGCCCATGGAAGAAGGGTATCCGTATCTATCTTGGCCGCCACAAAAGTCTTGGCACTCTTCTTGGCTCCTGATGCGGGCTGCGGTAACGGGAGAGGAAGATAATTAAGATATTGAGCTGCCAGGTCGGAGATGCCGTGGCGCATTTCGGGTTGAAGAATATAATGTGCCAGCGACACATCATAATAATTCTGCACGCCCGGATCCGAATCTGTGCGTCTGCGGGAGGCTACCACATAATCACGCTTTGTATTTCCCGACACCTTGGTGATGTCGGGACGCGCGAGAAGGTCGAGCACAAAAGCATTCCCTTCTTCAAAGGAAGCGGGAATATATACAGCTTTTCCCTGTTCCCGGGCTATTGCCGTGCCTATCCATGCGGATGTGGCATCGTTCTCTCCATCTGCCAGGAGAAATATTCCACATTCCTTCTTGCTGAACAATTTCTCAGAAAATTCATCCAGTTTATCGGGTGTGTCGCAAAGCGCATAGATCTCCTTAGCGGCATCGTAGGATGACGGTGGAAGATATGCCTCCTGACCGGTTGCATTTTCCGTGGCAGTGTTGAAATCTTCTTCATCGAAGAGGGATGGAGCGGATTCAGGATTCTTATCCTTGCGTTCGGAAAGCGGAATACTTTCCCAGAAGCCGGGTACACCCTCCTCGGCTTTAAGACGTCGGCCTACACGATCGATGAGGGTGCGGAACTCCAGATCCTTGAATATTGCGAAAAGCTTCTCCTTGTCGGCAGGATGACGCGAAAGATCATCGGGCCGGATATCCACAGGCACATCCGTGCGGATAGTGGCCAGGAATTTGGAAAACTCTATTTTCTCTTTATTCTCCTCTATCTTCTTTTTCAGAGCGCCTTTAAGTGAATCGGTATTCGCTATCAGATTCTCCACGGATCCGAATTCCTTGATAAGCTTGACCGCAGTCTTCTCCCCTACTCCGGGACACCCGGGTATATTGTCTATCTTATCACCCATCAGCGCAAGAAGATCAATCACTTGTGATGGCTTCTCGATATCATATCTGGCACACACCTCCTCTTCGCCACGAAGTTCGAAATCCTGACCTCGATAGGATGGCTTATATTGGAGCACGGAGGGAGATACCAACTGCCCGTAATCCTTGTCGGGGGTCATCATGTAGGTGGTGAAACCCTCCTTTTCGGCTCGCTTGGCAAGAGTGCCGATCACATCATCGGCCTCGAAGCCCTCCACCTCCACCACGGGAATGGAATAGGCCTTCACAATCTCCTTTATGATAGGCACCGAAAGCTTTATATCTTCCGGTGTGGCCGATCGCTCCGCTTTATATTCATCATAGGCTTCATTGCGGAATGTCGGTCCCTGTGGATCAAAACAGACAGCGATATGAGTGGGATTCTCCTTGCGCAGAATCTCCTCGAGAGTATTCACGAATCCGAAGATCGCCGAGGTATTGAAACCGGCCTGAGTGATGCGCGGCATTTTGATAAGCGCATAGTAGGCCCTGAATATCAGCGCGTATGCATCAAGAAGAAAAAGGCGTTTCTGCTCCATAATATTTCTATTCCTGAGTAGTGAAATTTTACAAACAAATTTAATAAAAAAAAGTGGAAACCGAAACGATTTCCACTTTTATCTCTATTATATACTGCGGCATCAGAGATAGCTGAGGTTATATTTGGCAAACTCCAGGTCAGCCTTGGCGCGGTTGAGCAATTTAGGGTCGAGCTTGATTGCCTGACGGAGATTATTCATCACCATTCCCTCATTGTTGGTGCGTGCTCCGAGCACGGCATTGAGGTAATATGTGGTGGCGTCGGGATTCTTTATACCTCCGAGTGTGGCCTTGGCTGTGGTATAATCCTGCGACATGATCTGCGCCAGAGCTGCATTGTTGGTTTTGGAGTCGCCGAAGGAATTGACGGCCTTAGCCACATTACCATGCATCAGATGATACACACCCATTGCGTCGGCTGCCTCAGGCACACCGGCTGCGGCACCAATCTGTGCATCTGCCTTGTTATAGTCTCCCTTTATCATAGAGATAAGACCAAGATTCATCTCAGGCTCCTTGGCTGAAGGATTAAGACGAAGCGCATGGCTGAAGTTGGCTTCCGCACCATCATAATCGCCGGCCACATATTGAGTAAGGCCAAGGTCGTTGAAAGAACGGTAATCCTGAGGGAAGACTTCACAAGCCTTGTTATATACCTCCATCTTCTTCATATTGTCGTTGGTGAGGGTGGCGATATATAGCATCTCATCCACTGTAAGCGCCTTGGGATCGGTGTTGAAGAGGTTGATAAGTTCCTGATCACTCTTTCCTATCACATTGATGGATGCCATCACACGTGAATAGCGGAGCTGGGGCAGGATCTGGTCGGCAAGCTCATTGAACACTGCCGAGAGGTTTCTTATCTCTTTTTCACGCTGTTCGGGGTCGGGATACATACGGAGCACACTCAGGATAAGGTCTTTGTCCTGGATATTGCTCTTCTCCACAAGCTTCTCGAATCCCTCCCAGTCTTCAGGGGTGAATGAAGAGGTGAGTTCGCCGAATTCAGTGATTTTATCTTTCTTGAGCTGGTTTTCGATAAGGCTGGTAGTGTTCTGCTCGCGCTTTTCGGCAAGCTGCGTATTGAATTCGAGAGTACCCTCCGGTGAAGCGTATGAATTCACGGTGATTCCGGCAATCTCCATATTCTTGGCGGCATTTGCTTCCTGAAGTCGTTTGTTGAGATCGATATAGTCGGCTTTGTCGGTCTGGTTGGCGCGCACATTGGCCTGATTGATCAGGAAGTGAATGTCGGCACTGTATTTCTCGGTTATCACTTTCTGGAAATTATCCTTCGCCACTGCAGGAGTAACGGTTTTGGCAGATGCAAGGGTGGAAGTGGCGATCACACCATAACCCACTTTCACGGGAGGAAGGTTATAAAGCTTTCCATTCTGATCCACACTGAAATTGAGGTAAAGATCGCTTCTCACCATATCAGGCTGATACATCACATTGAAAGGGATTGTCACCGTACCGCCCTCGGCATAGTTAACCACTTGTCCGTTGGCTCTGACATTCTCGCCCTGGATGATAACGGGATTGGCATTTACCTCACCGTTTTCCCATTTAATCACGGGAGTGGCTGTAACTTTGGCATTCTTGAGCATGAATTTTGCGGGGATACGGCCTGTAACGGTTCCGGGCACCTGCTCGCCTACGGTTGCCAGCGGAGTAGGATTAGTAGAGAAATAATCACTCTTGAACTGGCTCAGTTTCTTGGAGCAGCCGGTCATTCCGATGACAGCCACGCCTAAAGCCAGATAAAGAAATTTGTTATTCATATGATAAATTTTTATATTTTGGGCATAATAGAAAAAATCTGATCCGCAACAGCAGAACATATTCGAAATTCATGATGTAAAGGTAGCAAAAAAAGTTTATAGAGAGATAGGGATATAAGGAAAAAGGAGTTAAAAAAAGAAAAATATTTGTAAGTAATGGAATATATTGTAACTTCGCGTTATGAAAATCATAAAAACAAAACCAATCATGAATAAATTTAATCTTTTATTATGCGGATCCTTAGCCATGACCCTTGTGGCATGCGGATCAAAAAATAAAGGGGATGAATCTTCAGCCGACAGCGTTCCGACACAAACCGTTGATACTGTAGCGGCAGCAGATCTTGTACCGGTGGATTCAATTTTAAAAGAGGAAGATCCGCAACCGGATCATTCGGCCAACGAGCGGGTGATCCGTAAGGTATATAAGAATTTCGTACTTGGCCCTTCTGAAGGTGAAAGTTCCCCCAAGAAATACTTCACTGCCAAAGCCTTGAAAAAATTGCAGGCAGCCTATGAATATGATTGCGATCAGGGTCCGTGCTATGCATTCTGGGATCTTGGTACGGGCGCCCAAGACGGAGACGGAAAGTCAGCAGTAAAGAGCGTAACCCCCATCGAAGGAGAAGATGGATGGTATCGGGTCGAATATACCGAAATGGGACATCAGGGAGTGACCAATATAAAGATTGTCGATGGTAAGATTGACGATTACAAATTGATCAGCGCCAATATGAAATGGTAAAAACGAGGGTTACAGATACCTCAAACAATAAAATTTGAAATAAAAGAATAAAAAATTACTAAAAAACTTGCAGGAATAAAAAAAAGGTTGTAACTTTGCAAACGCAAAAGGGAAGAAGAGCTTCTTGATTGCAAAATAAAAATGACTCCGTGGCTCAGTTGGTAGAGCAAATGACTCTTAATCATTGGGTCGTGGGTTCGAGCCCCACCGGGGTCACTT
>CAMWUJ010000093.1 GCA_947177405.1 uncultured Porphyromonadaceae bacterium
GTATAATTAAGTAAATACAGCGAAGTTAAACCTTATCACGCCGATGACCGTGTTGTATCTTTTGTAACAATATTGGTTTTTATTTGCCGTTTGAATTATAGAGCTGTTTTAAGCTTTATTTTTTTAATATGCTGAAAAAGTTTTTATTTGTTTTATCAATTATTCTTTTCTTCTCTTTTAATGTCTTATCAGAGAATGTTACTATCTCCGGTAGGGTTATTGACGAGAAGGATAAGCCTATAGAGTTTGTAACGGTGAGAGTGGCAGGAACGGCAATCGGTACGAATACTGATCTTCAGGGAAATTATTCCTTGACGCTTGCAGGGCGCGATTCAATTCCAATAGTGTTCAGTTGTGTGGGTTATAAGAATGTTGAAAGAATCCTTGTTGAACCTAAGGGGGCAGTTTCTCTTAATGTACGTTTGTATCCTATGAATACAGAATTGCAGGAGGTCGAGGTCTTGGGTTTCAGAAACTCTATAAATGGTATGCAGAGTTTTGATACGGAGTCTTTCAAGACTTCTCCGGATGTGTCGGGTGGATCGGTTGAAGCGATGCTTTCTACTATGCCCGGTGTTAACTCTTCCAATGAGATGAGTTCACAGTATTCAGTGAGAGGAGGAACGTTTGATGAAAATTCGGTATATATTAACGGCGTTGAGATATATCGTCCCCAGCTTATCAGAGCCGGTCAACAGGAGGGCTTGAGTATCATTAATCCGGACATGGTAGGGAATCTGAAATTTTCTGCCGGCGGTTTTCCGGCTCGATATGGAGACAAGATGTCCTCGGCACTTGATATAACCTATCGAGAACCTGAGGCTTTTGAGGGTGCTGTTTCAGGTAGTTTGATGGGTGCTTCTCTTACATTAGGTCAGAATTCGGGCAAGTTTTCTCAGCTTCATGGTGCGAGATTTAAGAAGAATAACTCTCTTTTATCCACAATGGAGACACGTGGAGAGTATGATCCTTCCTATTTCGATTATCAGACGAATCTTACTTGGAAACCTTCGGAAAGGATAACTGTGAATTTTCTCGGCAATATAGCAGTGAATAACTATAATTTTAAACCTACCGACCGGGAGACTTCTTTCGGAACTTCTGATGATGTTAAACAATTCAAGGTGTATTTCGATGGCGAAGAGAAAGATAAATTCGAAACCTATTTAGGGGCATTGTCGGTTACTTATAAGCGTAACCGTGCCACTTCTTTTACTCTAAATGCCTCCGGTTTCCTTACAAATGAGTTTGTGAGTTATGACATCTCAGGAGAGTATTGGCTTAACCAGGCCGGAACCTCCGGGAGCGATGGGATTGGAGGCGAGCTCGGAGTGGGAAAATATATGGAGCACTCACGTAACCGTTTGAAAGCTTCTGTGATACAGATAGGTTTAAAGGGAACTACCCGAATCAAACGCAATAATTTTACTTACGGCCTTAATTATCAGCATGAGAATTTCCGTGACCGAACTAAAGAATGGGAATGGAGAGATTCGGCCGGTTATTCATTACCGACTCTTCCGGAAGGAGTACATCTGATTTATAATATGTCGTCCAACCAGAAACTTGCCACTAATCGTATGGCCGCATATTTAGAGGATGCCTTGCATTTTGACAATAATGTATTTTTTATGGCTTTAAATGCAGGATTGAGATTCTCTTATTGGGATTTTAACAAAGAGTTTCTTGTGTCTCCTCGTGTGAATTTCAGTTTATCTCCGGTTAATTATAATAACTGGAACTATAGAGCTGCCATCGGAATGTATTATCAGTCTCCTTTTTATAAAGAATTCCGGATGCCAGTGGTTGATGAACTTGGAAATTCTACTATAATCCTTAATAATAATATAAAATCACCCCGTTCTATTCAGCTGGTGTTGGGAGCCGACTATACTTTCCGCGCTATGAACCGACCATTCAAAATCACCGCAGAAGCCTACTATAAGAATTTGGCAAACCTTATTTCTTATGAATATGACAATCTAAAGGTGAATTATTCAGGTATCAATGATGCAAAGGGTTATTCAATGGGACTTGATTTCAAGCTATTCGGTCAGTTTGTGGAGGGTTCCGATTCATGGATCAGCTTTTCTCTTATGAAGACACAGCAAGATCTGAATGGAAAAAAAGTTCCATTACCGAGTGATCAGCGATATTCGGTTTCTCTCTTCTTTACAGATTATTTCCCTAAATTCCCTAAACTAAAATTTGCACTCCGGGGAATCTTTGCGGATGGTTTGACAATGACTCCTCCACATACGTCACGTGATTTCTCCTATTTTCGTGCTCCGGCTTATAAACGTCTTGATATAGGAGTGAGTTACCAATTTCTTGGAGCACCCGATGAGAAGAAGCGAGAAGGCTTCTGGGGAAATTTTAAAAGCATAATTCTTTCACTCGACTGCTTCAATCTCTTTGATATAAGCAATGTCAGCAGTTATTATTGGGTTACGGATGTGAACCGTCTGCAATACGCGGTCCCCAATTATCTAACTACGCGCCAATTCAATTTAAAATTAGCGATTGAGTTTTAGGCGCAGTTTCATATCTTATGCGTATACTGCAACCATGCTTTAGATCCTCTTCATGTGCGAAGAGGATTTATTTTGTTAAGATATGAAGTATTTAAATTTGTCATATCATTTTATTTTTATATCTTTGTGCTAACAAAATTGTTAATCAAAATTGTTATGAAGAATATTAACTCGCAAGATACGGAATATAAGATTCTTAAGGCTGCAGAGGAGGAATTCATGAGGAAAGGATTTTCAGGGGCCCGAACCACATCGATTGCAGAAGCAGCCGGAGTGACACACGCTATGCTTCATTATTATTTTCGTACAAAGGAGAAGATTTTTGAAAGAATTATTTCGGAAAAAATCATGATGATACGAGATATAATAGGATTCTCATTTGAGGATGATTCACTTTCTTTAAACGAAATGATTCACTCTCTTATCGAACGTCATCTCAAATTCTTATCTGAAAATTCTGATCTGCCTCGCTTTCTGATAGGTGAAGTATTCAGTAATCCGGAACGTGCTTCCATAGTGAAAGAAAAGATAAAAGACGTAGCTACACTCCTTATACGAAAACTGCAAAATAAGATCGATTCCGCCTACACTAAGGGTGTTTGTCGTAATATTGATGCAAAATCTTTACTTATTGATATACTCTCGCTGGATGTATTCCCCTATATGGCCTCTCCCCTGATAAACGCAGCTTTCGAGGATATCATGGAAGACAAAGAGAGTTTCATGTTGCTTAGATTAAAAGAGAATTATGATATAATTATTAGAAAGTTGAAACCATGAAAATAGAAAAAATATTTTGCCATATTCTATTTTGGTTGTTTCTCCCATTGCCGGCGTTTGCTGATATGACAATAGAGGAATGTGTTGGGTTGGCTCTGGAGAATTATCCTCTTGCAAGTAAATATAATACCTTGACTTCTTTCAAAGAGATTGAACTCAGTGACATTAATAAAGTATGGTTACCAAGAATAGAGACTTATGCCCAAGGCACCGGTCAGAATATTGTGCCCTCATATCCGGAATCTCTTAAGAATGTTCTCCAACAGATGGGAAACGATGTCAAAGGTCTAAGTAATTACCAGTATAAGATAGGTTTTGATATTAATCAGACTATATGGGATGGAGGTGTTTCAAAGATCAGAAGAGAGATGGAAAATGCCAAGGATGAGTTGGACAAGGCATCTCTTGATGTGGAACTATATCCGATAAGGGATCGTGTGGAAAATCTTTATTTTGCTATCCTTCTTACCGATGAACAGATTTCTATAAATGAACAGACATATAGCCTTCTCTTAGCAAATTTAGACCGGTTTCGATCGATGGTAAGGAATGGAGTGGCTATGCAATGTGACGCGGATATGGTAGAGGCGCAGGCTATGATAGTGAAGCAGAATATGGATTTGGCAAAGAAAAATGTTGAGACTCTTAGGTTGATGTTGGGAATACTTACAGGAAAAAATCTAGAAGGGGAGAGATTGCTTGAGCCACAGGTCAAATCAATACTTCCTGGTGAGAATCTACGTCCGGAATTGACATTGCTGGAAAAAAGAATGGCTTTAAATGCTCTCTCTGACAAGATGACTGAGGTTTCTTTAATGCCTAAAATAGGTTTGTTTGCACAAGCTTATTACGGTTATCCCGGTTTCAACTACTTTGAGAGCATGATGAACAGGAGGTTTTCATTTAATTTACTCGCGGGAGTTAAAATATCATGGAATATTGATTCTTTTTATTTCAAGAAGAATAATTTACGAAAAATAAAATTGAGTGCAGAGAATATTACGGCTGAGAAAGATATTTTTCTTTTTAATACACGGATTAGTGCGACGCAGCAAAACGGGAAGGCTCAGGGACTATATGATATGATTGAAAGCGACAAAAAGATTATAGAACTTCGTGTGAAAGTGCGTAAAGCAGCCGAATCCCAGCTTGAAAACGGAGTGATAGACGCCACTACATTACTTGCTAAGATCTCTGATGAGAACATTGCAAAACTTAATGAAAGATACCATAAAATCGATTATATACGTGAGTACTATAAACTTAAATATACATTGAATCAATGAAAAAAACGATTTATATTGCATTGCTAATCGCAATGGTATCTTCTTGTCGTAAGGTACCGGAATATGATGCTACCGGCATTTTTGAAGCCACAGCAGTTACAGTATCTGCTGAAACGTCCGGGAAGATTATTTATATGGATATTGCAGAAGGAGACAGCATATCGGTGGATGACAGGATAGCAGTGATTGACACTGCCATGCTTGTTTTGCAAAAGAAACAGATCGGAAGCCAAAGGAAATCTGCGGCAAGTGTTTCGCCTGATATTGAAGTCCAGGCATCTGCATTTCGAACTCAGATTGCTCATCAGCAGCATGAATGTGAACGATTTGGACGACTTTTGGCTGACGGAGCCACTACTCAAAAACAGTATGATGATGCGCAGGCGCAATTGGCTACTCTAAAAGGACAACTTTCGGCACTTCTATCAACACTTGACAAAAGCAAGACATCCATTTCCGATAATACTATTGCGATTCGATATCAATCTGAGCAAATAGATGAACAGATAAAAAAATCAAAAATTAACTCACCTCTCACTGGTGTAGTGCTTACAAAATATGCAGAACCGGGGGAGTTTGCCACTCCCGGTCGTCCTCTTTGTAAAATTGCAGACCTTAACAATATTTATCTTCGTTCATATTTCACTGTTTCGCAACTTGCGGATATAAAGTTAGGACAAAAGGTGAAGGTTGTGGCTGACTTCGGTGAAGATAGGCAATATGAATATCCTGGAGTTATCACGTGGATTGCTGAGGAAAGCGAATTCACTCCTAAATCAATACAGACAAATGAAAGTCGGGCCAATCTCGTTTATGCTGTGAAGATTGCCGTAAAGAACGACGGACGATTGAAACTTGGGCAATATGGGGAGGTGAAGCTATGACAACCGTTGTAAAAGTGTCGGATATTTCAAAACGATATGGAAAGAATACCGCGCTTGATAATATTTCCTTCTCTGTAGGAAGAGGAGAGTTGTTTGGAATAATCGGACCCGATGGTGCAGGAAAAAGTTCGCTTTACAGGATTCTTGCAACTCTTCTACTCCCGGAAGAAGGGAAAGTGGAAATCGCAGGTCTGGATGTTGTGAAAGATTTCCGGAAACTTAGGCCAAAGATCGGATATATGCCCGAAAGATTCTCTCTTTATCAGGATCTTACGGTTAGGGAGAATCTAAATTTCTTTGCATCGCTCTTCGATGTGTCAGTAAAGAAGAACTATGATTTGATTGCACCGATTTTCGGACAACTTGAACATTTTCCGGATCGGAAAGCAGGTGCATTGTCGGGAGGTATGAAGCAGAAACTCGCCTTGAGCTGTGCACTGATTCATAGACCTGAGATACTACTACTTGACGAACCGACAACAGGGGTTGACGCTGTATCAAGAAATGAATTCTGGAATATGCTTGCAGGACTTAAAGAGCATGGAATCACAATCCTTGTCTCAACATCATATATGGATGAAGCCACAAAATGTGATCAGATTGCTATGATGAATGAAGGACAGATTCTTGATATCGATACTCCTGCCAATCTCGTTTCCCATATAGAAGAGAATCTCTTTAATGCTTCAGCCCACAATATGTTTAAGCTCCTTTCTGAATTGCGTGAGATGCCACAGGTTGAAGACTGTTATACCTTTGGATCAACCTTGCATATAGTTGCACGATCCGATTTTAATCCGGAAGAAATAGGCAATAGCTTGAAAAATATTGGGATGCAGAATGTGAGGATATATCCTGCAAAAGGAGATATCGAGGACTTGTTCATAAAACTGACTCGAAATGAAAGATAATGAAAAAGTAATTTCGGTGAAGAATCTGACAAAGAAATTCGGATCCTTCACAGCAGTTGATCATATTTCTTTCGATGTAGGTAAGGGGGAGATATTCGGCTTCTTGGGCGCAAATGGTGCGGGGAAGACCACAGCCATGCGCATGCTTTGCGGGTTGAGCCTTCCTTCGTCGGGTGAAGGTCGGGTGGCAGGTTACGATATTATAAGGCAACCGGAGGAAATCAAGAGGCATATCGGGTATATGAGTCAGAAATTTTCTCTTTATGAAAATCTTCGGGTTAATGAGAATATCCGCCTGTTCTCAATTATATATGGAATGTCGGATTCTTCAATGAAAGAAGCTTCGGAAAAACTTTACAAGGATTTAAGAATGGAGGATATGAGTAAAACGTTGGTTAAGGATCTTCCAGTGGGATGGAAACAGAAATTGGCGTTTGCCGTAGCCACAATTCATCGTCCTGAGATTGTCTTTCTGGATGAGCCCACAGGAGGGGTAGATCCTTTGACGAGAAGAAGATTCTGGGAATTAATTTATAAAGCATCATCTGAAGGGATGACAATATTTGTGACCACTCACTATCTTGATGAGGCAGAGTATTGTAACCGCGTATCTATTATGGTTGACGGACGCATAAGTGCTCTTGATTCTCCCGAGGCGCTTAAAGAGAGGTTTCAAGTCTCTTCTATGGATGATGTTTTTCGCATTGTGGCAAAAGATGCTTTAAGAGTTGATTGACATGGCTATATTCGGTGCTTTGGTAAAAAAGGAGGCTTTGCATATACTGCGCGATACAAGAACTATGGTAATAACCATATTTATGCCTCTTGTGTTGCTTCTTCTTTTCGGGTTCGCTATCTCTACAGAAGTTAACGATATAAGGATAGCTGCTGTAGTTGAGAAACATACCTGTGAGACAAGGAAGATTTTAGAAAGATTCAGGGTAAATGAGTATTTCACATTCCTTGGGTTGGTAGCCCCCACGGAAACTGAACGACTTTTGCGTTCGGGTAGGGCTGATGCCGTGTTATTCTTGAGATCGGATGATGCAAACCTGAAGGCTCAGATCATGGTCGATGCTGCTAATCCGACAATCGCACAAACGGTAACTGCGTATGTGGGGGGAGTTATCAATAAAGAGGAGATTAAGTCTCCGGTGTTGACATATACTCTCTATAATCCGCAGATGAAAAGCTCATATAATTTTGTGCCCGGCATAATGGGAATGATCTTCATTCTGATTTGTGCAATCATGACCTCTGTCTCCATTGTGCGTGAAAAGGAGAATGGCACCATGAACCTTCTTTTGGTCTCCCCGATACGTCCGGCTACAATCATATTAGGAAAGTTAGTTCCTTATTTCCTTCTGTCATGTGTCATTCTGGCTATAATGCTCTTCATTTCCTACACATTACTGGGATTGCCGTTATCGGCAAGCATAGTGAATGTGGTGCTCCTCTCATTTCTATATATTATACTCTCTTTATCTTTCGGTCTATTGGTTTCTACGATTGCCGATTCTCAGCTTACAGCCCTGATAGGATCGGCGGTGATATTGATGCTTCCCGTTATAATGTTGTCAGGCATGATTTTTCCGATAGATAACATGCCTGTATTTCTACAAGGTGTTTCTTGTATAATCCCCGCAAGATGGTATATCTCTGCAATGAGAAAACTGATGATTCAACAACTTGATGCAGCATACATATTTAAGGAGGTCATGATCCTTACGAGTATGACCATCGTTTTGCTTGTTCTTTCTATCAGAAAATTTTATTCATCAAGTAGAAAATGAAACTAAGAATACTTAAAGCCCTTCTAAGAAAAGAGGTTTCCTTGATGCGTCGAAACCCTCTCATCCCCAAGATGATTATAGGCATGCCATTGATGGTCATGCTTGTTCTCCCTTTGGTGGCTGTCCTTGATATCAAGAATGTCAATGTAGCGGTAGTGGATAATGACAGAAGTGTTCTTTCACGTCAGATTATTGCTGATATTGGAGCATCTGAGGTCCTTAAAGTGTCGGCTATGTGTAACACCCATACCGAATCTATTTCCATTGTTGAAGAGGGAAATGCAGATGTGATCTTGACTATTCCTCCTGATTATTCCCGCAATATTATTTCAGGTATCGTCCCCGTTGATGTAGAAGCAAATGGTGTAAATGCCTCAAAAGCCATGTTGGGCGCGCGTTATGTTTCGGAATCTATAGGTTTGACTCTAAGACAATGGCTAAAAGGACAAGGAATTAATACTGTTGAGTATGATATGAGTGTGATCAACATATATAATCCTACGCTAAATTACCGAAACTATATGATACCCGCACTAATGGTGGTATTACTGATAATTATTTGTGGATTTGTACCTGCTTTGAACTTGGTGAACGAAAAGGAAACAGGTACTATTGAGGCAATGAATGTTACACCTGTAAGCCGTATGTGCTTTGTGCTTTCAAAGCTTATACCGTTCTGGATAGTCGGGATATTTGTGGTTACTGTCGGAATGTTGATAGGGTGGGTAGTCTATGGGCTGTTTCCTGTCGGGAATATTTTAGCTATCTATTTGGCAACTGTTTTGTTCAGCCTTGTGATGTCTGGTTTGGGAGTGACAATTGCTAACAGTTCTTCCACCATGCTTCAGAGTATTTTCGTGATGTTTGCATTCATAATGATCTTTCAGCTCATGAGCGGTCTTTTCACCCCTATACGCTCAATGCCGGAATGGGCCCAAGCTATAACTTTAGCTATACCTCCCCGTTATTTCATTGAGATAATGCGCTCTCTTTATCTTAAGGGCACACCAATCGCTGAACTTTGGGAACAATATTCAGCTCTAACCATATTCGCTATATCTTTTTCGTTAATAGCAGCTGTCACCTATAGAAAGCAGAGTTAGCTTAATTTGCTTCCTTATAGTTTTTTTTGTAATTTCGCAATAAAAATAATTACTCAACTTTCGTATGCCTCTATTTGAAGTCTAAGGCGCTTGCGAAAATTAAATCATTAGTAATGGCACAGAAACCAAGCATACCTAAAGGAACGCGCGATTTCTCTCCGCTGGAGATGGCTCGTCGCAATTATATTTTTGATACGATAAAGAAAGCGTTCGCTCTTTTCGGATATCAGCAGATTGAAACTCCGGCAATGGAGAATCTTTCCACCTTGATGGGGAAATATGGAGAGGAAGGCGACAAGCTCCTTTTTAAAATACTTAATTCAGGAGATTTCCTGAAGTCTTGTACTGATGAAGATCTTTCGGCACGCATACTTCCTAAATTGACCAATAAGCTATGCGAGAAGGGTTTGCGTTATGATCTGACTGTGCCGTTCGCACGTTTTGTGGTTCAACATAGAAATGAGCTGCAGCTTCCTTTCAAGCGATTCCAGATTCAACCGGTATGGCGTGCCGACCGTCCGCAAAAGGGACGTTACAGGGAGTTCTATCAATGTGATGCAGATGTGGTGGGAAGTGATTCGTTGAATAATGAGATAGAGCTTCTGTCACTTATTGATACCGTTTTCTCAGATTTAGGAATAAACGTTGCAGTCAAACTCAATAACCGTAAGATTCTTGCAGGAATTGCAGAAGTGATCGGGCACTCCGACAGAATCGTAGATATCACTGTCGCAATAGATAAGATAGATAAGATTGGAATAGAAAATGTCAATGCCGAACTTCGTGATAAGGGTCTTGATGAGGCTGCTATCGAAACTCTTCGTCCTCTTCTCACCCTTTCCGGTAGCAATGCTGAAAAGATTGAGACACTTTCTAAATTGCTTGCCTCTTCCGAAACTGGTATGAAAGGTGTGGAGGAACTTAAGGAGGTGTTGACAGGAATAGACCTTATTGGTCATAAATGCGATGTGGAAGTTGATGTCAGTCTTGCCAGAGGTCTAAACTATTATACCGGCACAATAATAGAAGTAAAGGCCAAAGATGTGCAGATAGGTAGTATTACAGGAGGCGGCCGTTACGATAATCTTACCGGAGTTTTCGGTATGCCGGGGCTCTCAGGAGTAGGTATATCTTTCGGTGCTGACCGCATATATGACGTGATGAATCAGCTGGATCTATATCCCCAAAGTGTGACACAGGCCGTAAAGGTGATGTTTGTCAATTTTGGAGAAAAGGAAGCTTTGCAATCGCTTAAATATGTTAAGGATCTACATGAGGCGGGTATTTCAGCCGAGCTTTATCCTGACACTGCAAAAATGAAAAAGCAGATGTCGTATGCCGATTCAGAAAAAATTCCTTTTGTAGCAATAGTAGGGGAGACAGAACTGGCCGACGGAACAATAATGCTTAAGAATATGATCGAAGGATCTCAGCTTAAGGTTACAATCGATCAACTCAAAGACATACTTGTTTGAAAGAGACCTCAAGTTTATAAAATAAGCATTATGGATAATCTGATTTCAAAACAGGATTTTTTGGCATGGCAACCAAATTATCCCAATATTACGGAGACTGATCCATATTATTGGGAATTGGCAAATACTCTTGCACGAGAGGCTCAGAAAGCCGGTGTGCGTGCGTTGGTACCGGATTCAGTGATAAAGAGAATGGCTTTGTGCGTGACAGGATATTTTCAAGACATAGCTTCTGACTCGGGTATTTGGAGATCTTTCATTGAGGCTAACAGGGCTCTTTATGGATGGTCGGTTCCATTTCATTCCATACCTGAGGAATATGTAGATTATGAACTTAATCGTGAGGATGTTAGATTTCTGGTATGGTATTCCCTGGCGATGAGTTATGAGGATATGAGAGATATCTATCCTCATGACTCCAAGGTGTTGGAACTGGCTGATATATGGTATGAACATCTGGAGAGAATTTATGAAGAGGCACCTGCACCTGAAAGCTATAATATATCCCGTGGACTCGACTTCAATGATAATGATGACAGCAAGGAGATATATCATTTGGGACAATGGTTATTTCTCCATTGTTATCTTCTCACACCGGCTTTTGCACTCTCTCTCGGGGAAATTCTTAGTGATCCGGAAATACGCAAACCAGAAAATTTCTCACTGCTTCACGATCGCCTTGAACAGTCGATGATGCAGGATCCGACAGGTCCATTGGCTTTATTTATTCCTGAGTGGCTTTATCTTATTTTAAACGGTAAACTTCTTAAAAAGAAAGAGGAGAATGTCGGGGAAGAAATACACCCGTATTATAAGAAGTTCACCAAAGCCACAGATGGAAAGATTCTGGCTTTCTTTGATACATACGAATCCATGAACCGTTTCTTTATTGAAAAATTAGGTTGGGAGGCAGGAGAAGAACATCTACCGATGATGAAAGGCTCAACGGATTTTGTACTGATGGTGAATAAACACAAGGGGATGTTGGCCGCAAGAAATGTTGCAAAATGCATAGCTTCTCCCGATAACCCGTATTATGATAGGGAATATGCGGAGAGCCATGCGTTTGAACTTTTGAGTGTGAGGGGATTATGTCCCGGAGACTTGCTGAAGGTAATTTTTGAAAACAACTGGCTTCCGGATGCGCGTTTCCCCGGGACTGATGACACGAAGTTAGTAGCCGATAACCATGATTTCATAGCTCGGTGTTATCTACAGCAGTATTATCACGGGGATTAAATAAATTAGACTCCATCCAACAAAAAATGTTAATGCAGGGTCGCATATCAGGGAGCA
>CAMWUJ010000094.1 GCA_947177405.1 uncultured Porphyromonadaceae bacterium
GTTCTGTCGGACTTATCTCCCACTGGGATGGATTCCAGTTGCCGACTTGTACCTGGCCATTACCGATTACGCGAAGCTGGGCTGAGGCTCCGAATGTGAGGGCGACGGTGCCCAAAATGAATAAAACCTTTTTCATAGAGTATTTATAAATTAGAGAACAGAGGTGAGAAGAGAGGTACAGTTCTGTGAACTGTATTTCTGTTAATGTATAAAAGATTTGTTAAACTACTCGTTTATCCAACCTTCATAAGAATTGCCTAACTCTGTATTAAACTCAAGATAAGCCTCAGAAAGATTACCGGTATAGATTTCTGCAGGCTCTTCGGTTGAGAAATTGTATTGTAATGACAACCCGGTTTTATTGTCTGTGATTGTCATTGTGCATTCTCCCTCAGGATATAGGAAAGAGACTGAAAGGCTTTCTCCGGAATAATAGCAGTCAATGCTTTGTCTTGACGGAGACTTGGGACGGTTAGCGGTATTCTTATTCGGAGTTTTTAAAACTACCCGAATATCTTTACTTCCGGAAGGAGGAGTTGCGTTCTGAGCTGAGAGCAGAACTGTACTAAAAAGAGTTGCCATAATTGGCATAAGCAATAGTTTTTTCATATATAATTGTTTTAAGAAAGACTATTGCAAAAATACACTGATTTAATGAGATTATAACAAAATTCTTCTATAAAATAATTCTTCAAGCATGGTTGTAAATGACTAATATATAGTTATATATAGATTTGATAATTTTAATTTATTCTTCAAGTGAAAGAAATATGATTTTACCTGAAAAGTTTGAGAAAAATTTCCTTGTCCGGGAGATCAGAACACTCAATTTTCTTTATTATGCGAGAACGAGTTGTATAAATTGTTTTTAGGTTTAAAGAGAAAAGATATGAAATAGTTTTTGGGGAGAAACCGGCCCAAAGATAAAATACTAATATAAAATTCTCTTCTTTAACAAATGAACATTGCTCACGAAATTTCATGCATGCATTGTCCATATATTTATCAATTGTTTTCTCTATCTGTTTTATCTTTTTTGGGGTGGCCCAAGATTTAATCTCTTTCTCCGCCTGCTGAAACGCTAACTTTCTATTAAGGTCGTTTATTTCGGGATCAATAATAGTAGAGGAAAGCATGTTTATAAATTCATATCTACTTCCCAAAATCTCAACTATATGATTTGATAATGCCTGATCCTTCTTTTTGAGAATTTCATAGTTTAGAGATACTTCCAATAATTTGGCTTCTTTTCTTTTAATTCTATATTTATATAATAAAATTAAGCTTATTATAATAAATATAAAAATGGAGAATGAAACAAAAATAAGGATTAACCGCTTATTAGCTTTATAAGATTCCTCATCTGCTTTTTCATGAAAATAATTTTCTGTCGCCTTTATTGCCGGTTGTCTGAGTAATTGGGTAATAATTCTGTCCTGAAGTGATAAAATTGAATCAAGATACTGGGAGCGTAGCTTATTATTATTCTTTTTATCAGCAATTTGCCAAGAACTATAATAATAATAAAGAGAATCCTTGGAAGAAGAAGCTAATTCTTTTGCGGCAGTAATATATTCTTTTGATTTTTCAAATTCATCTTTCTGAGAATAGAGTAGAGCCGCGCAACTTAAGTCAACCGAAGAGGGTTGATATAATTCTTTCTCTATTAATTCATTAAGAATCAAATTTGCTTTATTGTATTCTTTTTGCTCAATATATGAGGTTAATAAATATTGAGAAACATATATATTTAAGAAATTATCCTTTTCTTTTATCGCAATATTTCTTACGCTGTCACATAATAATATTCCTTGCTCTTTATTTCCACCTGCAAATAGAGAAAGCCCATGGTCTGCCAAAGCGTAAAGATAATTGTCAATCTTATGGCTCTTAAGATAATTGTTTATGGCTATTTCCTCATATTTCCAAGCTTCACTAAAGGAATTAGAGAAGGAATGCACGTCTGCAATTCCTTCTGCTGTTTTGGCGATCCAGTAGGGGTCGCCTATTTTACAGGAAATATCGTAAGAATTTAATAAATGTTTCATTGCTATCTTATAATCAGAATTATAGAAAGCACATCTCCCTTTATAAAATTCTGACATCATCTCCTCTTTAGTGTAATTATTATTTTTAAAATATAAGAGTGCCTTATCTATCTCAAAAGACTCACCTGAAAGAAGATTAGATTTATCCAGAGCTTGGGTATGCAGTAAATAATATAAAGCCAAATTATACTTGTCAAAATCTTTTTTATCAAAAGATTCAAGTGATCTACGTATGCTATCCGGATTGAGATCCATATCTCTCTGAGCAGACGATAGTCTCGAATCCATGGTATTAGAATTACATTGTATGAAAAATAATGAGAGAGTGAATAGTAACAAGGCTATATGCGGTTTCATTTTTATCAGACTATTAAAGATTTACTTTGCAAATATAGCGATAATGCTTGACAATTCCATGTGAAAGAACAGGATGTTGAATGGAAATAAAAAAGGTGTCCTGTAAAGGACACCTTTTTGAAATATTCTATTATCTAAGATAATCAGACGGGGATTACTGCTGAGCGAGCTTGAAGGTAACGGGGAGGTTGAAGTAGCTTCGAACGGCCACACCATTGTTTTTACCGGGCTGCCATTTTGGCATCTTCTTCACTACGCGGATAGCCTCCTTGTCGAGGTCTTTGTCAACACCTTTCACAACAGTAACGTTGCCGATAGAACCATCACGCTCAACGACGAATTTCACGATTACACGACCCTGAATGTCGTTCTGGGCAGCTGCCTCAGGATAATGGATGTTGTTGCCAAGCCATTTCATGAGGGCACCCATACCACCGGGGAACTCAGCCTGCTGCTCCACAGCTTCGAAGATCTTATTCTCCTCGGGAGCGGGTTTCTTCTCTTCAACCACAGGTTTGGGTTCTTCCACGGGAGCTGTAACAACGGCCTCCTGGAAAGCTTTCGCGTGATCAGCGTCATCGCTACCGGCCTGGGTCACAGCACCAACGAAAGCCTCGCTCTCCTTGATCTCATCGACATTCTTAACTTCGTTGACCACTTTGTCCACGATGTCAATCTGAGTCATTTGGATAGTGTTGAGCACATCCTCGGGCACCTGTTTCACTTCAGGCTCGGGCTCTTCATATTTCTGTTCTTCAGGTTCCTCCTGCATCTCCTCCTCAGCCTTTTGCTGCTCTGCGAGGGCAGCCTGCATCATTCTCTCACGTTCAGCCTTGAGAGCCAACGCATTCTGCTCAGCGCGGTAGTCGGAATATTTAGACCAGGCGAAGATACCGATAATCAGGATCACAAGACCGATCAGCGTATAGAGAGCGGCGAGGTTGTGACGACGGTCGCTCTTTTTACGGAGGTCGTAGGCACCGAATTCTTTATTCTTACCTTCGAAGATAAGATCGCGCCATTCATTAGATGTCAGATCTACATTTCTTTTAGCCATTTTCTTTCTGCTTTAAAATATTAATAAACCTAACATCACTTAAGCACACCGCGATAATTCAGCACCATCACAGAGTCGATCTGAGTCATGTTGTCGATCTGATATTTGGAGATATTATTGATCTGCATCTCATCGAGGATATTGATAAGGCTCTCATAGGAGGCATTAGGAGTCGATTTGATGATGATCACGGGCTTGGACAGGGTAGAATCCTTACGCACCTGGGCTGCGGCCTCGTTATACTTAGCCTGAGCTGCTTCGCGATCAGCCTTAGTCTCGAGTGAACCGAAACCACCGCTCTCATATTTTTTCTTGAGCTCGTTGATTTTATCGATCACCGCCTTGTTGCGTTTCTGGATAAGCTCGCGGATACCGCGTGCGGATCCTGTCTTTGCATCTGCTGAAAGGAATTCAGATTCCTTGAGGTTGTTGTTCTCGGAGTGGATTTTACCGTCGGCACCGATGATACCGGCATCTCCACCGGGTTTACCTTCGTAGTAGTAAACCACGGGAACAACTTTTCCGTTCAATGAATCGACATCATTCGACCCCTGCTTTCTTTTGGCATCGAGGATAATTGTCACCGCATCCTCGGCAGAAGCCTGGTTGAGGTTTTCCTTATTCTCGATCTTTTCATTGGTCGGAAGCGCGATTGTCAAAGTCTGCGACTTAATCATGGTGGTACAGAGCATGAAGAATGTGATAAGCAACATGTTCATGTCGACCATGGGCGTGAAATCCACGCGAATCGTCATTTTCTTCTGGCGACCTTTTTTACCGCCACCAGCGTCATTTTGTTGAACTTCTGCCATATTCTTATTACTCTGATGCCCCCTTTAAGGCTGTCAAAAAGGTAAATTTGTTCATTCTGATGGTCTGGAGATTATCCATTACGGTGTGAATCACTTCGAAAGAAGTGTTCTGGTCGGCCTTTATAGCCACACCCGAACCATCTTTAATCTTGTCGGTGAGCTTTGAGTTGTCGCTCTGACGGATAGCCTTCATCCACATCTGGAATTCAGACAGGTTGTTTTCATCCTGAACCTTGGAGATAGGAATTCCGGAGATATGCTTGGGGTTATCGTCTGTACCGTCAAGCCATTTGTCCATTTTAGTTTGTCCCTCAGGTTCCTGGGCGAGGTTAAGGAACTCACCCAACTGGCTCATGGGGACACCGAACGAACCAAGTTTGCTGAATGTGTACTTCTGCTGGTCGGTGAATTTCACCGGTTTGCTCTTATGCGCTTCATTATAAATCTCGGTTACTTTATCGAGCAATGCGATTTTCATCTTCTCATTACCGAAATCGGCAGAGGTGTCATTGTTCATAGTAAGCCAGATCTTTCCTTCGGGATTCACAAGAACCTGCACGTAGTTGGTTTCCTGCACTTTGTCTTCAGAGACAGAGGGAGGGGTGATTACAGTGGCCGGTTCCTTAGAAAGGAAGGTAGAAGTCAACATGAAGAAGGTAAGCAAAAGCACGGTCACATCACTCATCGCGGTCATATCGATGAATGTGCTCTTCTTTGCTATTTTTACTCTTCCCATAGTTGCTATGTCTTAATTCGGTTGATAAAGTGAATATTCGAATCGCAGATTACTTGTGGGTAGCTGCGAAAGTAGCCACGATTGAGAAACCGATTTCGTCGATAGCGTAAGAAAGGTTGTCGATCTTATTGGTGTAGAAGTTGTAGAAAATAACGGCGAAGGCACCGGTTGCGATACCGAATGCAGTGTTCACAAGTGCCTCAGAGATACCGGTAGAGAGCTCAGTAGAGTCGGGAGAACCTGAAGATGCAAGAGCCTGGAATGATTTGATCATACCCATAACGGTTCCGAGAAGACCCACGAGAGTACCGAGAGTGGTGAGGGTTGCGAGGATGGGGAGGTTCTGAGAAAGAGAAGGCATCTCGAGAGCTGTAGCCTCTTCCACTTCGTTGCGGAGAGTGGTGAGTTTCTGCTCTTTGCTGAGAGTGGTGTTTGCATCCATCTCTTTGTAGCGCACGAGAGTGTTGTAAACTACTGATGCAACAGAACCTTTCTGCTGTTTGCAACGCTGCATAGCGGCGTCAATCTTGTTGGCGGCGAGGTCAGCCTTGATGTCGGCAACGAATTTGCTTGTGTTGCCTTTACCAGCTGCAGAGCTGAGGGCGATCCAACGCTCTACGGAGAGGACGATAACAGTGAGGAGGAGTGTCATAAGGATAGGCACGATGAAACCACCCTTATAAACTGTACCTGCAAGGTTCAGAGGATGACCGGTTGCGGGGTCGCCACCTTCGAAGTTACCTGAGTAACCCATACCGAAGAGGAAGATACAAACTGCTGCGATTGCACAGGCGATGATAACGAAGAACGCGTTCTTAATACCGCGGATGTTACTGATCTTTTCTTCTTTTTTCACTGCTGCTGCCACTGCCGGTTTCGGCGCCATTGGCTTCTGAGATTCCATAATCGTTCTGATTTAAAAAGTTGGTTAATATTTATTTAGTTATTTCTCTTTTATTTCTATCAAGGGGTTAGAATCTTATTTCCTTGGAGAGCGATTCTTATATGACAAGCTCATAGACTTGTGTTGTTCATAGTCTTAGGTGAGCTTTCATGACGGGAGGTTTGAGGTATGCAAAATTGCGTGGGTTTTGCTTTGCAATGCAAAATTACTATTTATTTTGAAAAAAGCAATAAGGGTTTATCAAAAAATAACTACTAAGTATATTTTTTTTATTTCGTTAATAAAAAGGAGTTTTAAAAATATGTTCTTTAACATGTTTTTCGTTGTTTTTCCTGTTAAAAAATGATATTTTGCTATAGTGTCATCTTTGCAAGGAGCAAGCAAGAGGGAGAAATAAAAATCCGTGAGAATTGATGCCTGAGCATCTTTCCCACGGATATATTTCAGTTTCATTCACCGCTGAACGGTTCAGAAACTTTTAACGATTTATATAATTACTCAGCCACAGCTGCAACACCGGGAAGAGTCTTTCCTTCGATAGCCTCGAGAAGAGCACCACCACCGGTAGAAACATAAGAAACCTTGTCGGCAAGACCGAACTTGTTTACACAAGCCACTGAGTCGCCACCTCCCACGAGAGAGAAGGCTCCGTTAGCAGTAGCCTCCACGATGGCATCGGCGATTGCACGTGATCCTTTCTCAAAGTTTTCAAACTCAAACACACCAGCAGGACCATTCCAGAGGATAGTCTTGGCGGGCACGATCACATTGCGGAATGCGAGTATTGAATCAGGACCTACATCAAGACCTTCCCATCCATCGGGAATTTCAAGCACGTTGCAAACCTGAGTGTTGGCATCGTTGCTGAAAGCATCAGCTGCCACGCAGTCGGTGCCGAGCACGAGGTTAACACCTTTCTCCTTAGCTTTTTTCATGATATCGAGAGCGAGATCAAGTTTGTCGTCCTCACAGATTGAGTTGCCGATCTTGCCTCCCTGGGCTTTTGCGAAGGTGTAGGTCATACCGCCGCAGAGGATAAGGTTGTCCACTTTGTCCATGAGGTTCTCTATTATACCGATTTTGGTGGAAACCTTCGAACCGCCCATGATAGCAGTGAAAGGACGCTTGATATCTTTAAGGATGGCATCAACAGCATTCACTTCTTTCTCCATGAGGAGACCGAGCATCTTATCCTGCTTGTCGAAATAATCGGCTACAACAGCAGTGGATGCGTGACGACGGTGAGCAGTACCGAAAGCATCGTTCACATAAACATCTGCATAGCTTGCGAGAGTCTTGGCGAAATCTTTCTGAGCCTCTTTCATAGCCTTCTTGGCATCATCGTAGGCAGGGTCGTTCTTATCGATACCCACGGGTTTTCCTTCCTCCTCGGGATAGAAACGGAGATTTTCAAGGAGCAGAACCTCACCGGGCTTGAGATCGGCAGCCGCTTCGGAAGCCTTGGCACAATCGGGAGCGAATTTCACGTCGGTGCCGAGAGCTTTGGCCACAGCATCTTTGATCTGGGAAAGAGAGAGTTTGGGATTCACCTTACCTTTGGGTTTGCCCATGTGAGACATGATGATAAGGCTACCTCCATCTGCAAGAATCTTCTTTAGAGTGGGGAGCGCACCGCGGATGCGGGTATCGTCAGTTATATTACCGTTCTCATCAAGAGGCACATTGAAGTCCACGCGCACGATAGCCTTCTTGCCGTTAAAGTTGAAATCATCAAATTTAGCCATTGTACTTTTTTATATTTGGGTTTAAAATCAATATTATCTTCGGGTTTAATGTCAATTTTTCAAAATATACGAATTTCTCAAAGGGAAATTTTAAGGAGGAAGGATTACAAACTGCAAAATTAATAAAAAAATCGATAATTGGGGATTTTTGCTTAATTTTGTGAGGCGAAAGGAGAAGAATATCGTTACTATCGTTACTACGGCACTGTTTCCTTAATTGATGCCGTAACTTCTCATTCCTTTATTATAACAAACAAGAAAAAGAGAATAATGAACAGTGTTAAGATACTTTCAGAACTTTTTAGAAAAAAATATGGAAGGCTGCCTGAAGATATAAACCGTCTTGCGGGAGCAGGATCGGGAAGAATATATTATCGTCTCCGGTCGGGAGAGGATAGCTGCATAGGAGTGGAAGGGGAGAATGAACGGGATTGCAGGGCGTTCGTGTGTCTTACCAAAGCTTTCCGGGGTGTCGGAATCGGTGTTCCTGAACTTTATGAGGTGAGTGAGGACGGTCTTTATTATATTCAGGAAGATTTAGGTGACAAATCTCTTTTTTCTTTGATAAAAGAGGAGACAAAGACATGTGGAGAAAGAAAAGAGGGGAGTGAGGAATATTACGGAGGTGTAAGGGATCTTGTGAAAGAAGCCCTCCATGAACTTGCCCGTATGCAATGCACTCCGACTGAGGTATGGGAAGATTTTGTGGAGTACCGTCCTTTCAGCCATAGGCAGATTCTTTGGGATCTGAATTATTTCAAGTATGAATATCTGAAGCCTGCCGGTATAGATTTCGATGAAGAAAGGCTTGAAGATGATTTCGAAAAAATGGCTGATCGGCTCCTTTCCATCTCAAATAAAGCAGAAGGCTTTATGTATCGCGATTTTCAGAGTCGCAATGTTATGGTGAAAGATGGAAAATGTCGTTTTATAGATTATCAGGGAGGACGCCAAGGGCCTGCAGTTTATGATGCCATATCTTTTTTGTGGCAGGCAAGAGCAGGGTTTACTAAAGAATTTCGCAATGATATGCTTGAAAGCTATGCCCGTAGTTATTGCGGATTCAGTAATGTGGATATCAAAGAAATTATAGAAGGGTCGGGACCTTTCGTCTTGTTCCGTACGCTTCAGGTGTTAGGGGCATACGGACTTCGCGGACTTGTGGAGCGCAAGGCCCATTTTATCGAAAGTATCCCGGCTGCGCTGGCTAATCTAAAGGATTTGATCGATGACGGAGAGCTTGCCGATTATCCTGAGCTGACGGGAGTTGCGCGGAAATTGGTGGAGGATCCCCGCTTTGCAAAAGATAAGGATAAAACTGGAGATGGTGAGAAAAATGAGTCGCCACTTACCATCGAAGTATGGTCGTTTTCATATAAGAAAGGGTATCCGGAGAATTTCACCGGCAATGGCGGCGGTTTCATGTTTGATTGCCGGGGGATGCACAATCCCGGAAGGTATCCTGAATATAAGACTCTCACAGGGATGGATCGCCCGGTGATTGAATTTCTCAAGGAGAAAGGGGAGACCGACATCTTCTCAGACAGGGCATTGGAACTAATTCGACCTACTGTGGAACGATATATCAAGCGTGGCTTCTCCAATCTCCAGATAGGATTCGGGTGCACGGGCGGACAGCACAGGTCGGTATATTGTGCCGAACGGGTTTCGCAAAAATTGGCAGAAGAGTTTCCTGAGGCAAAGATTGTGGTATGCCACCGTGAGCAGGGGAAAACAAAAACGTATAACGATAGAAACAAGAAATAAGATGAAAGCTATGATATTGGCAGCCGGATTGGGGACACGGCTGCGCCCATGGACCCTGAAACATCCGAAGGCTTTAGTGCCGGTGAAGGGTGTGCCGATGATCAAAAGAGTAATCGACAGGATGAAAAAGGCTGATGTCGATACAGTATGCGTTAACATCCATCACTTCGGCGACCAGATAATCACATATCTTAAGGAGAATGATCCCGGAGTGGATTGGATAATCAGCGACGAACGATCAGGCCTTCTCGATACCGGAGGAGGGCTACTTCAGGCTTGCGGAATCCTGTTTGAAAAGGATGATGATCCATTTCTTGTGCATAATGTGGATATTCTCAGCAATGCGGACCTGATTCAACTCATGAAGAGTCACGAGAAGTCGGGAAATGATATCACTCTTCTCACGAGCGGACGAGCCAGTAGCCGCAAACTTATAATCGGGAAAGATTCCCGCCTAAGAGGATGGCACAACACCTCTACGGGAGAATACCGGCCGGAAGGTTTTGTGAGCGAAGAAGGTGACAGGGAAGTGGCTTTCAGTGGAATCTATGTGATGGGGAAGGGTGCGTACGAGCATCTTAATAGATATGCGGAGGATCGTCATACTAACGTTTTTCCGGTGATGGATTTTTTCTTGGACAATATAGATAAAGTGAAAATCGGAGAATATTATTCTGAGGACCTTCAACTTATAGATATAGGAAAACCGGCTACACTCGATAAAGCGAATGAAGCCGGAATTGATTTGTTGAATGATGAATTTAATGGTGAATAAGGTGATTCTCTCTGTTCAGACTGTTGAATTGGAAAATGCATCCAAGAATCAGGAAGAAAACAGCTGAGCCGCCAAGCCACCAGGTGATAGCAACGCCGGTGGTGAAACATGAGGCTATCAATAGAATAAAGCCTATGGCATAGGTGAGAATGGATAGTGTTTTCATAGCAATCAATTTTTATATGTTATCAGCATCGCTCCGCTCTTAGGAAGATCCGGAAGGGGAATGCCGTGGAAAAAATTAAGGTAGATTCCAATCAAATTGGAATCTACCTTAATAACATTTATGGATTGCGAATGGATTTTGCGAAACTCTGAAAAAATGTCAAAATCGTGAAAATCGGATTAGAGTTCAGCCTCCTTTAGTTTTTCGGCGTTTTCCGCCACAATCAGCTGATCGATCACTCCCTGAATATCACCGTCCATGAAGGCCGCCAGATTATAAATGGTATAGTTGATGCGATGGTCGGTGATACGTCCCTGCGGGTAATTGTAAGTCCGTATTTTTGCCGACCGGTCGCCGGTGCTCACCATAGTTTTTCTGCGCGAGGCGATATCGTCAAGATATTTCTGGTGTTCCTTGTCATAAATAAAAGTGCGTAGTCGGGAGAGGGCACGCTCCTTATTCTTAGGCTGGTCGCGAGTTTCGGTACATTCTATGAGAATCTCTTCCACCATGCCGGTATTAGGATTCTTCCAGTTATAACGTAGCCGGACTCCTGATTCCACTTTATTCACATTCTGCCCTCCGGCACCACCGGAACGGAAAGTGTCCCATTTGATTTCGCCTTCATGAATCTCCACATCAAATTCCTCGGCTTCCGGAAGGACGGCCACAGTGGCAGCCGAGGTATGCACGCGCCCCTGGGTCTCAGTAGCCGGTACGCGCTGCACACGATGCACACCGCTTTCATATTTCATGGTGCCATATACTCCTTCGCCGGAAAGATTGAATACAATCTCCTTGAAACCACCTGATGCTCCTTCCGAGAAAGAGGAGACAGCGAGTTGCCATCCTTTTGATTCGGCATATTTCTGATACATTCTGAAGAGGTCGCCGGCAAAAAGAGCCGCTTCATCACCTCCTGTACCGCCCCGAATTTCCACCACTGCATTCTTTGCATCGTCGGGATCCGCCGGAATCAGAAGAATCTTTATCTCCTCTTCAAGATTGGGGATAGCGGTCGAGGCAGCATCAAGTTCCTCACGGGCCATTGCCTTCAGCTCCTCATCATCCTCGGAGGCTATGATTTCTTTAGCCTCCTCCACGGCTTTCAGGGCATCGGCATATCTGCGTTTGGCCTTAAGGATTTCCTCAAGGTCGTGATATTCCTTAGTAAGTTTAACATATCTCTTCTGGTCGGCAATCACTGAAGGGTCGGTGATGAGCGTGGATATTTCTTCAAAACGGGCATCCAAACCGTCGAGGCGGTCGAGAAGTGAAATTTCGGCCATGTCAATTCAATTATTAATAAGAATGTAATTGATAAGAACGGGCATTTTCGCCCCTATACCACTGCAAAATTACAAAAAAATAGGAAAAAAGAAGAAAGGAAAAAGAATTTATGTATAAAAACAAAATAAAGAGGAGAAAAAGTTGGAAGTTTATCAAAATATTCTTACCTTTGCAGTTGGAAAAAGGGAAACCTGATTCTACAAAGAAAAAAATACGTAAATAACGGCAAGTTTATGGCAACAAAAATCAGATTACAGCGTCATGGCCGCAAAGGCTACGCTTTTTATCCTATTGTAGTCGCCGATAGCAGGGCACCACGAGATGGTAGATTTATTGAAAGGATAGGTTC
>CAMWUJ010000095.1 GCA_947177405.1 uncultured Porphyromonadaceae bacterium
TTAAAAGTTCCAGCGTACGGACCCTTTCAAGTTCCCAAAAAGAATTAAGAAGCATCCGTACGGAGAACCACCGGCCCTTCGGGCGCCGCAGAACAAGCAGAACTATCGCAGAAATAAGAATAAAAATTCCTTCTGCGCTAATTCCTGCCCGTTCCAGCGTTAAAAGTTCCAGCGTACGGACCCTTTCAAGTTCCCAAAAAGAATTAAGAAGCATTCCATACGGAGAACCACCGGCCCTTCGGGCGTCGCAGAACAAGCAGAACTATCGCAGAAATAAGAATAAAAATTCCTTCTGCGTCAATTCCTGCCCGTTCCCCGTTGGCGCAGCCAGAAAGTTCCAGCGTACGGACTCATCAGTTTGAAAAGAACATAATGCATCCGTACGGAGAATTTTCAGCCCTACGGGCGCCGCAGAACAAGCAGAACTTATGCAGAAATAGGAATAATAGAGTTCCTTCTGTACCAGTTCTTTCCCCGTCTGAGCATCTGCATTAACCATAACTACGAAATATTTTAACTTAACTATATAATTTTTTATCTTTCCTGCGGGACCTCGCTCTCAAAACCCCGCCACCGAAAGAAACAACGTGTTAAAAAAAAGAAATACTGTAACTTAACTCTCTGATATTAGAAATGTTTACCTTTAAGAATTACCTTAATTTGCCGGCAGCCCTCCTTGTGGCAGCCTCCGCAATGTCGCTCACCTCTTGCGACAATACAATCTATGAAGATCTCAAACCTTGCGAGGTCAAACACGCAGTGCGCTTCCAGTGGACACGCAATATGTTGCAGACAGACGCTTTCTCCAACTTCGTGAGATCTGTCTGTGTATATGTATTCGACAGCAATGACAGATATGTGACTAAATTCTCCGAGGCCGGTGATCGTCTCTCCATGCAGGGCTACACCCTACCGATCGAAGGTCTTGAACCGGGAGAATATACATTCGTAGCATGGTGCGGCCTTGAGAACGAAGGCACTCGTGCCGAATCCTTTACCGTTGATGGCCTGAAACCCGGAGTGACAACCCGCCAGGAGATGCTCTGCACAATGCGTCGCGAAATACATGACGACGGCACCCACCACTCCTCCGAAGAACTTTACGACCTCTATCACGGCACAGCATACGGTGTCACAATATATCCTGCAGAGAGCGGATCGATGCTCGGCGACCACGTATATACAATCAGCCTTACTAAAGATACCAACTCAATGGCCGTCTCGCTGATCAATATTAACGGTGAGCCCCTCGACATCAATAAATATTCCTTTGTGATAGAAGAGAACAATGGTACTCTCAAACCAGACAACTCCGTTGATGAGGATGATGAGATGATCAACTATCATGAGTATGATAAATATCAGGCAGCCGGTGAAGTTGAATCCCGTGGTTTCTATGTGAGCGATATCACCCGTGCATCGGCACCCTCCGCAATGGGCGGCGGAATTCTAAAGTTGAGCCGACTCATGGAAGATCAGCACTGCAACCTCTCCATCATCAATAATGAAACCAACGAGGTGGTGTATAGATGCACGATGATCGATTTTGCTCTTAGAGGTAAGGTAGCCGATGTTCAGGGCCGCTTCATGACAGATCAGGAATACCTCGACAGCCAAGACAAATATAGTCTTGACCTCCATCTCCAGAACGGAAGCTGGGCGAACGTGTCAGTCTCTATCAATGGCTGGACGATATATGAATCAAATCCGGAATTAAATTAAAACGGCTTACCATGAAACTAAATAAATTTTTAACCCTTACGGCCATGATCGCCCTCTTCCTCCTCCCGGGGTGCAAGAGCGATGACGAGCCGATTATCGGAGCCGTAAAATCTCACCAAATGGTGCGGTTTATGATTCAGATGTCCACTGAATCAGATGGCACCAGAGCTGGAGCTGATGCTCCCGATCCTAATGATTACACTGATCCTGATAAGAAGTGGGAGGATCAATATAACACCGGCGAGGCTTCTGATTTTGATAACCTTATAAAAAACATTGAGCCGATGTTATTCCTAACCAAGAAAGAAGATGGAAAGCCCGTTGTTGATGTGGATAAGCCTTTTGGTAATCTGACTATTATTGAAAATGGCATTGAGCCGGTAGGGAATTCCGGAAATACATACAAGGTCACGGCCTTGTTGGAGACACCGGTAATTGCCGAAGAACTGAAGAAATTAGATTTAAGATTTGTTGTTTTCGCTAATGTCTCTAAGAAAGGCTTAAGTAGTAATAATCCGAATTTGGTATGCTTTGAGCGTCATGGAATCCCGGGTACTATAGAGGAAAAAATTCCATTTGATGCAATCCCGATGTTCGGAATCGGAAAGCCTAATTTTGACGGACTCACCTCCGCCAATCACTCAGATACTGAACCTTTCGATCTTATGGATGGTGACGATCCCACACAAGATTTGAGCATCTCTCTGCTCCGCTCGATGGCTAAAATTTGCGTAAAGCTTGATGACGCTAAGATCAATGCAGCCGGAGATAGAGATGTGAAACTGGTGAGTCTGAATATAGACCGCCATTCACGGAAGGGTTTTGTGGCTCCTAAGGGATGGGCAAAAGTAACGAGTGTCAAGAAGTTGGGTTTAAAATCAGTTTTGAATCCTTATATAGATAGCCAGAGAGATTATCGCGATGACTGCAACGTGATAATTAATGATGAGAAAGATAAAAATACTTCCAACAAGCGCTTGATATTTTACGTTCCAGAGACTTATAATAGCCAGAACGACGGTTATGACACGACACCTATCAAAATAGAGGTGAAATATACATGTAATTGTGGTGATTGTTCCACTACGGATCCTCATACCAATTATTTGTATTTCTGTACTACAAATAATGGCGCACATGATGATGACAAGCATGGAGCCGATACTCACAATCAGTGGGACATCATCCGCAACCACATCTATGAGTTCAATATCACCGGTATCGCTGATAACTTCAATCTCGAGTGTGAAGTCAACGTGAAGAAATGGGGCTATCACGCAATCAACGGTGTCGAATTGGGTGACGACGGGAAAAATCAAAACAAATGATCATTCAGGATTTCCCGAATCACTATTAAATCGTGATTTATCCATAAAATAAATCTATCCATCAGAAAAAACGATTACAAATGAAACGCTTATCATATTATTTATTCACTTTCCTCGGGCTTATGACCGGCCTCCTCTCCGGTTGTACCGACGAGATAGACTATAAGGTCAATCCCGCCGATGACATCCCCGACGGCATCGTGCTCCGAATCCCGGATACCAAGGGACTCGTAGAAGCTATGGGCACTCGATCCGAAACAGCGGAAATTACCGATCAAGAGGGTACCATCAATAATATATACCTCCTCGCTTATGCTGATGGGAAAGACCCTATACGCATTGACCTGAGTAAGGTTGAAGAACAAAAAGAAACTACAGATAATGCCCATGGCGACGACAATGGCAATTACAAGGGTTATAAGGAATACGACCTCACCAAGGACTTCAAAGGGAAGAGCGGCTTGTGGAGATTCTATGTTGTGGCGAATCTCGACCAATACACTTCCGCTGACCTGATGTCTATATCAGAGGATGATTTGAAGGATCTCCAGCTAAATTTCTTCTCTGGAACTGCTCCCAATAAGACCTATGAGTTAACCCTCGCTAACGGTCTTCCAATGGCTTGTGGTCCGGATAAGATTATGGCTAAAACTACCAAAACCGGTAGCCTTTCAGTGCAATCAGGCGGTGTGATGCTTTCAGATAATTCAAATGCTCTGATTCATGCCGACCTGGAGTTCCTTTGCTCAAAGGTGAGATATACTCTTTTCTTCGACAATACAAGTAAGGATTTCAGCAAGACCATCTTTGATGGATTGACATTCAATCTTGATCAGGTATGGGCCAATAGTGTATTTGACGGCACAACCAAGATTACAGGTACTGCGGATGCAATCAATAAAAATGATCTTATTAATCTCCCCTCAGGTGAATATAAATATCCTTCAAACGCTGACTCTTATCCCGGAGACGACGATAAGTTCAAGTCTTTGGAGGCTAAGGAGGGAACTCCTTACGCCCAGCGAGCTTTCCAGGGTACTTTCTACCTCCCGGAGAATTTAAAGAGCGGTGATGACATGACTACCCTCGTTTTCAAGGGACATGCCGGTTATCAGGTCACTGAAGGAGATGGTACGAATAAACAGGTATCGCAAAATCAAGGCGCCACCCTCTCATACAATCTTCCTTTGCTACCGAAAGGAGTGGATGGTTCAACTGCACTCAAACGCGGTCAGGCATACGACATTGCGGCGAGAATCACCGGCGTGGAGAGCATTGAACTCACCGGCTTTATTGCTCAGCCTTTCACTACAGAGCGCCTCGTCTATTCGCTTTTACCGCCGGCTTCTCTCCATGTATATGAGACTTCAATAGCCGTGAAGGGTGGTGAGATGACTGAGCTTAAGTATGAGTCGAGTGCTCCCGTCTCTTTCCAAACCCCTTATTATAATAATGATAAAACCAAGCCTATCTACGACTTCGACACCAGTACTGCGGGGGTCATCAAGATAGGTGTGCATCCCTCTATCACTTCCGATCTCTTTGATAAGATTTTGGCCGATGATCAAATCTCAAAATATAACTACTTCTATATCGATTGCGGAAATATTCATAAGAAGATTGATGTGACACCTCTACAGTTGGAGAGTTATCTCACTGTTTCGGAGAAAGAGATCACAATCGATGCCAAGTCTAAGATAGCTTCAGCTTCTTATAACGGTCTTTATCCGATTAAGATCAAGACCAATGAGAAAAAGGTGAGACTCTCTTCTGACAACTGGACGGGAACCACTCAGGATTGCTTGTGGCTTGTCAATTCCAATAATGAGGCCATAAAGCTATGGTCCGGGGAGAATCCGGCCAATGATATTGATATCACTTTGACAGATGATGATAATGGTGAGATCATTCTCTTGGTCAAGTATGATCGTGTGAACGATGGTGTGGATTTTTGGAAATACGACCGTGGCTTCTCGTTCTCTGTAAGTGCTCCTGACAATGATAATTTGGAGACTTGCAATGTGGCTGTCAATACATTGCCTAACAATGACAACTATCTGATCTATTTCAAGGATAATAGCAATTGGGATAATTGTCATGTTTATATCTATCAGTGTCTGGAATTGCCGGCATCCGGAGTTCCTGCCACAAAGAATTTCCGTTTAAATGACGGAACTCTTACTAATGCCGATGGTTGCTTAACTTTAGCCTCCGCAACGGTAGGATATTCTGAATATAATAATGAGGGAACAGTGGATGGTGCCGGTACATCGGCGGCTCTTCAATACTCCTTGACCGGAGCTATAGCCTTCAAAGGATGGGATTATGGAACCGCAAATGATGATAATAAGAATATGCTGTCTGTGGATAGTCTGAAAAATGGATGCTTCTATAAAGGTTTCTTTATGTTTAAAGGATCCAAGCATACAAATAACTCTTGGAATCCCAAATATTCAACCAACCGTTATTTCAAAGGAGATGAAGCAGACTTCTGTAATGCTCATAGAAAAGAGTTGAGGGATAAGACCAATACATCTTGCGGATGTGAATTGTCGTCAGATGGAAAATTGAAATCCGGCTATAACAATTTGTGGCCCGGAATCAAAATGATAAAAGTTAATCTTGGAACAGCAAGCAAGCCGGATTGGTGGTGGCGCTTTGAGCTTAGCAGCGTGGCCACTCCCGGGAAGGCTCTCATAATGTTCTCAAATGGACACTCCGAATATAATGGTATGGATCGTTATCCGGCAAAGAATGAAAATGGTATTCCATTGTTCAATTTCCCCAACCGAATCGGTTATATCGAGAAGGATGGTTCATTTAGACCTACACGTGTAGCCGAGTCAGGTTCTGGTAATGTCACAAATCAGAATGTAACGCTCACTTTATATGTAGAGAATACTTGTGATCTTAATGCAAGCACTAATCCTGATATCTACCTTTGGGGTAGTGGCGGCGATTTAAAAAGCTGGGATAACAAGGACTCAATGGATTATTATAAGAAGTCATCTTACAATCATAATGTATATAAGTTTACTGTTACAGCTTCTAAAACAAAGCTTGAAAATATGATTGTGCGATTTGGTAATGATAACGCTAAAACTAAAGAATATTACGACTTAAAGAATGACATTGGTAATAGTACAGATGTGACTTTAAGTTATTACGTAGAGAAGAGTGGAAATGACTACATTCTAAAATCCTTAGGAACAGGTAATTCATGGCCCTAAAGAATTTTAATACCATATGCGTGCCATAACAATGAAATAGAATTAGCCTACATTTAATTTTATACTTTTAAGAAACCAAAAAATCATGATAAAGAGAATATTTCTATATATATGCGCAATGATGTCGCTCGCTGCTTGCAGCGACGACATCTTCAACGCGCCGATGGAGCAGGTTCCGGAGAACGGCGAAATCCCTATTTCGTTTACCGTGCCGGAAATGATCCGCACCGCAACACGCGCTGAGGGTTTTAGTGAGATGGACTTCGGCACTGTGACGATGCTCGTATATAGCGGTGACAAAAAACTCATTCATAAGGATGATATTGAAAATCCGGAGGAGGGATATACTGTTACTATCCCGAAACCATACCGTAAGGATCCGGGATTATATTTCCTCTTCTTCACTAATGATCCGCGTAACAAGAATTCTTTTGATGACGGAAGTGATATCAAGAAGGCTTTTGATGAGGAGAAAAACTCAGTCTATAATGAGGACAAGACTCGGTTGGTGATGTGTGGATCGGCAAGTCTGCGCCAGCTGCTGCAGGCTGAGGCTGTAAGTCTTTTCCATAATGCTGCCAAAATCTCTGTGCATAGCTTCGTGGCTGAGAACGCTCCTGCGGGTACCGTTCCTGCCTCATACTTCCCCTTCGAAGTGTATGGACTCGCCACAAAAGGAAAACTGATGGCCGGTACTTACAACGGAAATGAAAGCGCAAAGAAAAATGAGCTGATTGGGAATCCTTCTAATATCACCCTTGCGGCCTTCGGAAACGATCAAAACCTCGGTAAGGAGCTTTATGTGTTCCCTACCAAGAACACAGGCGACAACTATCTGAACAAATCATACATCATTGTTAAGGCTCAGGTGGGTGATAAATGGTATTACTATTGCCTCCGCTTTATGGATGAGACAGGGAAATTGCTTGACATTCTCCCCAACCATTTCTATGATGTGAATATCAAGACCAATAACATCAAGGAGGGCTATTCCACACCTCAGGAGGCTGCCAAGAACCCGATTCCTTTGGAGAATGATATGTATGTAATCTATGATCATTCGCCCCAGATTGCCAACCTGATTTCCGATGGAACCCACACTCTCGGTGTGCCTCATGCTTTGGTGCATGAAAATGCAGCCGGTATGGAATATCTTTATGTCAAGCTTATCAGTGGTAAGAGCGCTACGGAAGCACAGAAGGAATATGATGACTTCTACAATAATTATACAACAAAGATAACCTTCCCTCAGACTTCCTTCGTAACCTTGGGAGCGATCGATGTGGCCAAATCAACCGATGAAGACGCTGCCGCGATTTTCGGTACAGTCGGAAACGGACAGACAGGAGAAGGATCCAATGCTGTGAAAGATGGGGATACTGAAGGAATTATCTATAAGATAGAAGTGAACTTCAGGGGTAATTCACCGGGTAACCAGTCAGGTATGGGTACTGTTACTTGGGAAGGCCTCAGCCGTAATTTCAAAATTGAATGGAAGCGAGTATTTGACACGTCAGCCCTCTATAAGACTGTATCGGCCTCAATAAGTGGTGGCAGTTACACAACTAATTTCTTCTCCGGAGAGAATTATTTTGAATATATAGCCGGAAAGAAGGATGAGAACGGTCAGTATCTTGCCAATAAGGCGCCAAAGATTTGGGGTATGGATGCAGATGCCAATAATGGAGAGGCGCGCGATAACGGCTTCCATTTCCCGATGAATTATGGTGGTAATGCCAAGTGTGAATACACAGTGGAATTGATGCCACTCATCACCGGTAGTGATTATACTTATACTGCCGCTCTCGAAGGTGACAGCTTTATCACTGAGGGGGTGGAAGTGACTATTCTCGATGACAAAGACGGCGATGCCTATAAAGTATCTTCGGGCAAAGGACCCAGATTCGAATTGAAACTCAAGGATAGTTACTTGGGATCATATACTTATGCAGTTGGTAAGCTTGTACTGACCGTAGATAATCATCCTTTTGACATTCCTCTCTATCATACCGGTTTCTTCCATCAGGATAGGACAACCAATTTGGCAAAGGATTATCAGCCCTCTACCGACCGTGCATGGACCTATTATGAGGTTATCACCGATGGTAACGGCGTGCGGTGGCTTGACAGAAATGTTGGAGCCCACTCGGCTCAGATGTATGTGGAAGGCCCGGATGATGAGCCATATTCAGGTCCGCAAGCGGCGGCCGGCGGTTATTACCGTGTAGCTGATTATAATCGTAGTTCTTCTGATGCAGTAGCTAAAGATCCTAAGATGCGTGAATATGTATGTCCTCCGGGATTCACTTATCCCACGCAGAATGACTTCGACAGGATGATCAAACTGACCGGCTTCTCGATGGAACAGACAGGAAATTACCATACTGCCCGTCTGGCTGCCAATAAATATTATAAGCTGGAAGCTGATGAAGAGGGAGGTCAGGAGATTAAATATGTATATTTCCCGAAAGCTCGTTATCTTGATAAGAATAACAAAAAAACCGGAGAGGCACGTTCAGGATATTACTGGACCCAGACTCCTGCCACCGGCTTCGAAAAGGATGAGGTGGGATCCTGGCTCTATAGTTGGTTTATCACCGGTTCTACTTCCTCTTATATTAACGGAGAGGTGAATAGCACCGGTACGAGCAAGCCTTCAAATGCAAACAACGGTTATGCCATGCCGGTGAGATGTATTCTTTCCTCTGATGTCTCTGATAAGACTGTTGAGAGAACAAGCCTTTTGGTGAAGGGTGCTACCCACGTATTCCTTTATACCCTTGACGGTGGTAAGAAGAATGCTTTGACCACATGGCCCGGTTATGCGCTCTGCACAGCAAATACTGCCGGAAACGTATATAATTTGTCATATCAGTCGAGTATAAATACTCCCGGAACCCTCTATGCCATCTTCAACTATAAGGATGCCGATGGTAAGATCCATACAGCGAGCCGAAATCTGAGTGATGAAACTACTCTTCTATATTCCTCGAATTTAGGAGTGGATGACCTTAATGGTTTCAAGATTGAGGGGGGAACAGCTCCTGACGCTGAAAAATATAGCAAAGCTACCGCTGCTACAAGCAACGGTGCCCGCTGGACATTCGATTTCACTTCAAATCCCGGAAGCGTAAAAGGCGGTATCGGTGAGGTTATCGGTGGCGGCGGCGACACTGAAACCTTTACCTATAGAGTTAATGGTAAAATCTTTACTAACAGTTGGGATGGCGTCGGCTCTACTCAAGAACTTATCAAGAAGAGTGGATCAAATATATGGGAAGCGGAAATAACGGCTTCTTATACGGGACCATTCCTGATTCAGCAAATGAAATCGGACGGTACTGTAAATGCTTACTATAAGGGCGGAGTCAATGTTTCTGACGGTGGTACGTGGCCGGCTTCAACCGATAAGGATGACTTTACCATTAATCAAGGAAAGTATAAATTCAGTTTTGATGCTACAACAATGAAATTGACTGTTACTAAAGTAGTAGTGACACAGACCGTTTCTTTCGCGCTCAGAATTCCGGTATGTTCTACAGAGAAGACTGACAAAGACGGAATGAAGCTTTACCTTAACACTACTGCTACAAACGGTAGTGGTGGTGCTTCCTGGCCCGGGCAGAGTATGACCAAGACTGCGGATGGAAAGTATTATTACTATAAGTCTGATATTACCATTGAGAGCGGTAAGACCCCTGCTGATTTCATGGACAAGTATAAGGTTGTAGATAGCAGTAATAATGGTACTACAAGTAATGATGTGACATGGAGTAGCAATAAGCATACCGGAGCCATCACGGATGCCACAGCCAAGGCTGCTTGTGGAAATCCCGATTATCTTTACACAATCTGGGCAGTCTCATCTTCTGAGCCAACTCCTTCTTTAGGAAATAAATATGGAGATTTCCCGACAAATTCGAAATTCTATATTCATGGAAGTTTGAAAGGTTCAGATTGGAGTCCTTATCAGATGAATGATGATGATAATGATGGTATATGGGAAGTAACTGTTGAAACGACTCAGGATTCGTGGGATTTCGGTATCAGAAGAGATGATGAAAATAGCTCAACTCAGAATGAATGGATTAATGGTACGAGCTCAAATATTTCCTTTGGTTCCCCAATGGAGGTTAAAAGAAGTGGTTCCGGTTCCAATTGGAAGGGCTATGGAAAATCTAAAGTGAAATTCTTATTCTGTCCAAAGGATAAAACGGTTACAGTCGTTCCGGAAATATATGTAATTGGTAATTTGAATAGCAACAATAATTGGGATACTAGACATAAAATGGACTATGATGCGAACAGTAAAAAATATACAGCAACTGTGACATTATACCAATCTGGTTATTTCCGATTTGTACGTAATACCTCTGAATGGAAGGCATTTGGTTCAGCGTCTGATCCCACTGATGTTAGCAAAGGGAACTCGTATTCTATAAAGTCCGATACAGAGAATAATTTCCGTACCAATAGTGCTGGAACCTATTATATAGAATTAGATTTTGCAAATAATATGATGTATATTTCTAATCCTGCCTCTGCTCGTCGCAAGCCGACAGCAACCCAAAAAGCATCAGAGCGTCGTAGATAGAGTATTCTAATTCTCTGAAAATAAATACCATTAACCTCTAAATAATCGGCCGGAGCCGTCCTATCCAATGGACCGCTCCGGCCCATTCAATTTAAGATAAATACCGGCAGGAAAAAGCTTCCTTCCCTAAAATCCGACTATCTAACGCCGCTCATAGATAGAAAGTTAGCAATCATCATCCCAGGATATTGATCTGAATGAGAGTAATCGCATAGAGGGTAAGTTCAACCTCTCCGAGGTAGAGGGCCTCGCAGGAGGTTGCCTGGGGTAGGCTCGTTCCTCGCCAAACCCCGGTGAACCAAAATATAACCACTCCGTGGTAACATATCCGGATATGATATGCCACTGGATATATTCACAACTCTCTTGTTATCATCTGAATACCGGCTTCCTTACCCCGGAGGGGTTGCCGTCCCACCCAACCGGGGGTTACGCACGGCGAAGCCGCAGCTACCCCCGGATCCACCCGAGACATCAGGACAAGAGAAATAAATTAAGACAGGAGAACCGTAGGACAGGAGAAATAAATTAAGACAGGAGAACAGGAGGACAGGAGATTAAAAGAGGGCTCCCTCCTGTTCTCCTGTTCTCCTGTCAAATAATTAATCCTCCTGTCATAAAGCTTCTCCTGTCTTCCTGTTCTCCTGTAAAAACCTTCCCCGTCAGTTCCTGCCCGTTCCTGCCGAACAAAGTTCCAGCGTACGGACTCTTTAAATTCCTCATAAAGAAAGAGATGAATCCGTACGGAGAATTTTCTGGGCAGCGCCCACGCAGATAGAGCAGAATTGGCGCAGAATAGCTTTATCAAAAGATAATTGTGAATACCGGCTCCATAACCCCGGGAGGTTCTAGTGGTCGGTTAAGAATATTAGAAGTATTATAGGTAACTTTTTGCTTT